>CAYSLW010000207.1:0-3817 GCA_964431955.1 uncultured Candidatus Methanoperedens sp.
AACATTTATCATGGTTTATAGATACTATATGCTGGGTATTATGAAAGTATCACATATATTAATCTATTTAGTTTTAATATCACTATTTTCAGTTCCAGTATCTGCTGACCTGATTATCGAGAGCACATCTGTTACTAATACTGGTGATAAAATAGCACCATGGAGTCCTGCATGGAGCCCTGACGGGAATTCAATAGCTTACATTGCTTATGATGAATCCAATAACCAACAAATCTTCACGATAAATATAGACGGCACCGGGAAAAAGCAGGTCACCAACGACACCATTAAAAAATGGAGCATTGAATGGTTAGATGACGAGATTTCTTTTCTTTCCTTCGACACCGACGGGTTAGAAAAAATTTTCCTCGTTCACCCCGACGGTTCTGGCAGGAGAAAACTCCTTGACGATAAGACCCGCCAGGGAAGAGCTCCGGAGGATAAGCCCCCTACTCTTGGAGGAGCTTCATGGAACCCGGATACAAAACAAATACTGTTTACCTCGTTTGACGATAAGGCAAATGAGAAGATATATCTGGTAAATATTGACGGAACAGGAAAAAAGCAGTTAATAACCGATGAATTCCGCCAGTGGAATCCACAGTGGAGCCCTGGAGGCAACTCCTTTGTCTATGTATCTTATGATGACAAATATCATGAACAACTGTTCACAGCAAATGCAGATGGCTCAGGTAAAAAGCAGATTACTTTTGACGATATCAAAAAATCAGACCCGAACTGGGGTCAGGATGGCATCCTTTACGTCTCTTATGAAACCGCATCATCGATCGGTGAGAAAATATTTATCATAAACCCTGACGGAACAGGAAAAAAGCTTCTCGTAGAGGGGGGCTTCAAACAGCGAAATCCGAGGTGGAGCCGGGATGGGACTAAAATAATTTACGAGGATATTACCACTCAGGGAAATCTGATATTTAAAGTATTGAACCTGCAAAAGCCTGCCGCCACAATTACGCCTATGGTAACAATCACGCCTGAGGCAACTCCCACGCCGATACCCACTCCAGCGCCAACAATCACTGAAACTCCAAAAACAGTGGAAACCCCTGCAAAGAGCGCCTTAAAAGAAGTTTTGTATTCAATGCTTATAGTGCTGGGTATAATAGTTGCAGTAATGCTGGCTATCCTGGTAATTTCAAATATCCTATCAAAGAAGAAATAATCAGTCCACCTTGGAGGGCAGCAGTCCTTTCTTTTTTACCCACCAGTAAGCCATCAGGGTTGAAATTACTGTGGATAAAATCAGCAGAATTGAAAACCACCATTTATCTTCAGGACCCATCTCGAAAGCAGCATTGCTGAAAATTGTTGCAAGAGTATTTGGCACAAGCACAGCAGTTCCAAGCAGGGTGAGCCAACCCACAACAAGGGCGAGCCTGTTATTTAAGACCTGAAGCTGGTTGTTGTATATGCTCTGAAGCACTTCAAGACCGGAAGCCAGCACCTCTGACATGTGTTCGCTGAGGGCAATATGCCTGTTGACATCATCGGAAAGTATGCCAAGGCGAGACAACAGTTTAGGGCTGTCGGTTAAGAGTTCTGCATCGCCGTGGCGGAGAGAATTCACCACATCGAGGGTAGCCCACAGCGTATCTAAGTAGTTTACCAGGGCATGTTTCATGTTGTAGATTTCCGGTGCAATCATTCCTCTCGGCGTTGTGGGATCCATTAGAATTTTGCTCAGTTCATCCCCCTGGGCTTCTATCTCTCGCAGGTAATCAAAATTTTTACTGTTGTTTTCATCTATTATTCTTGTAAGGATGACGGTCAATTTATCCTGTTCTATCAGGTTGGGTTTGATTTTTCTCATGAAAGCATCTGCATAGCGGGAAAAACGCACCAGCCGATTCACCTTCTCGTCGTGGATGGTGAGAATCAGGTCTTTTCTTATCATGATCAAAATCTGACTGACAAGAACATCAAATTTCTTTACTGTAACTGCTGGCAGCATTAATCCCATTTCAGTATCGCGGTCTTCATAAGCTGACAGGTAATTGGAGAGAAGCGTGGGAACCAGGGAAGAACTGAAGCCGAGAGACATCGCGACAATCTCAGCATCTTTTTTTAGGTCAGTTACAGGAAAGTTTAACCATGCTATAGAAGATTCTTTAAGGAATTGTATAAATTCATGCGGATTGTCTCCTGTTAATTTTAACGGTTTTCCCCCTGATGCAGGAAGTGCCACACAGAAAGCACGCTGGCTGCCGGAAGGAGGAAGAATGTTTTGTTCTTTTTTTTCCTCGACTACTAATACCGGTTTCTCCTCGTTCATACCGCCTCACGAATACTGCTGATATGCAAGATTGAGTTTTTCTCTTGCTTTGTTGATCTTTTTGTGGATAAGTTTAATATCCTTCTCGCTTCCTGCAAGTTTTTTCCTCAAAATGGCTATCTGGCGCTTTGTTTCTTTTGGAGACGGACCTCCTGACACTGCGCGTTTCCTGATATTCTCCATAGGGTCGAGGGCTTGTTTAACGTCTTTTTCAGAGAGACCTTTTTCACTTAATTTTTCATTGATAATCTTTAATGAGAGTTCATCAAGTAGAGAAAGACCCGGAATTTTACCGGTCTTCGCAACCGTGCCTACTATATGATGGGCAGTCCTGAAGGGGATGCCTGTTGCTCGAACAATGGTATCCGCAAGCTCGGTAGCTGTCATGAATCCAATCTCTGAGGCGCTTCTCATCTTTTCTTTTTTGACCTTCATCGTCCTGACCATACCCTGCGCCATACGAACGCAGTACCGCACGGTATCGGCTGCACGCCAGAGGTGGGGCGTAGCCTCCTGCAGGTCGCGGTTGTAGCTGTATGGAAGAGCCTTGCAGATTGTGAGTACCGACATGAGAGCGCCGTGAACAGTTCCAGTCTTTGCGCGCATGAGTTCAGCAATATCAGGATTTTTCTTTTGCGGCATGATAGAGGACGTAGAGGAGTACCTGTCATCCAGTTCGATAAAACCGAATTCTGATGTACTCCACAGGATGAGTTCTTCTGCTAAGCGGCTCAGATTTGTCATTATGTTGGCAAAGCAGCCTATGCTTTCGATAATAAAATCGCGAGTACTAACGGCATCCATGGAATTCGGAAGTGCCGAGTCGAATCCGAGCAGCTCCGTAGTCCTCTTCCTGTCTATCGGAAAGCCGGTAGAAGCAAATGCAGCAGCGCCGAGAGGATTCTGGTTCGTTCGAACATATGCTCCTTTTACTCGCTCGATGTCGCGAAGGAACGCATTGGCATGCGCCAGAAGATGATGGGCAAGCGTGGTGGGCTGGGCATGCTGTGTGTGAGTATAGCCGGGCATAATGGTTTCATGATGTTTTTTAGCTTCATTTACAAGAGCTGCAGCAAGGTCGTGTGCTTCTTCCAAAAGGCATACAAGTTCTCCGCGAAGCGTAAGCCTTATGCATGCTGCAACCTCATCGTTTCTTGAACGGGCTGAGTGCATTCTTCCCCCAATGTCCTCGCCAACCAGTTCGATAAGGCGCGCCTCAATAGCAATATGCACATCCTCGTATGAGATATCGAGGGATGAGATACCTTCCTTTTGAATTTTATCCAGACCTGAAAGGATAGCAGAACAATCCTCTGCATTTATGATGCCCTGCTCTTTTAACATAACAACATGGGCTTTATCCACTTCAATATCAGCATCGAATATGCGCTTATCCGCTTCCATAGAGGATGTGAAACGCATTATGTCCTCGTCGGGTTGTATGGAAAGCCGCCCTCGTCTTAGTATGTTCATAAAGCGACACCTCGCTTTATGCGGTGTTCAGGTATGCTGCGCATACCTGTC
>CAYSLW010000208.1:0-3808 GCA_964431955.1 uncultured Candidatus Methanoperedens sp.
AATCTGTATGGTTCTCTAAAGGAACCAATACCGCCAGAAGTTTTAAAAGAAAGACAAATAAATAAGATTTTCAATAAATTTATAGATGATATAAAGAACTTAAATGGAGAACGTTCTTTTTTATTTTTAATTCGGTTTGGAAAAAAAGGCTTCAATGATTTAAGCGCTGATTTTAGAGATTGGTTTTTACAATTTTTTTGTCGAAAAATGGTTTTATTAGAAAATGCAAAAATATGTATTATAAATCAAGGAAATGTTGATAAATTCAAAGATTTTAGTCTATATAATATTGAAAATATTTGTTATCACCAGATAGTTGCTATACATATATATATGTTCAGTAATATACGTTATTATATGTGCTAAAAAAATATATTTTGGAGATACAACGTTCCCGCAAAGAAAGTATCTCTTTGAGTTGGTAAAGGAATCCGGGAACATTGCAAAGAGTTGCAGAATTGCAAAAGTTTCCAGGGGGACATATTACAACTGGAAAGAACGATATGAAAAAGATGGTATCGAAGGGCTTCGTGAACCAAAGAGTTGTGCACCTCATGACCCTCATAAAGTTAACCCACAAATCGAGAAACGAATAGTGGAATTAAAGAGAGAGCACCCAAACTATGGGAAGACAAGAATAGCTCAGTTGATATGGAAAGACCATAACTGGGAAAAGGTTGTCGCCATCGAAACTGTAAAAAATGTCTTAGAAAGACATGGGCTATGGGATCCTGAAAAAAAGAAAAAGAGAATCAAGAATAAGGGCACAACTTCTGATGAACCTAACAAAACCATAAACATCGATCTCTGCTTTATTCCAGCGGAAGCGATACAAGAACATGATTTTTCTACATTCTTCCAATTTATGGATGAATTCTCAAAAACAGATTATGATGTTATAGGAAGAAGTGTTGCAAAAACTACAAGTTGTGGAGTTGATATATTTTCCCAAGAAGATAAGAAATATGATGAAAAAATGGATAAGTATCTTCTTATGAGAAAAAATAAGAAAGATGTAAAAGAAGAGAAGAAAAAAAATGAAGATATTATGGCGATGGGGGAAAAAGCAAATCAAAAACAGAAAGCAGAGGAATTAAGAGCGCAAAGAAGAAAAATGCGGATAGAACGCAAAAAAGAAGATAAAAAATGGAAAAAATTTAGAAGAGAAAGAAAAGAATTGGAAAATAAACAGAAAAATATATCTAAAGATGAAAAGAAAAAAATTAATGCCGAATGGAAGGAAAAAAGTGCTGAAAGAAAAGCATTAAAGGCAAATAGGAAGACAGAAGATGAAGAGTGGAGACGTAAGCAAAAAGAGAACAAAGAACAGGCAATGATCACGATGTCGTCATTGGTGGCTGTACTTGTCATAATTGATAACTGTACACGGAAATGCTTTGGTTTGCCTCTTTTCATACAGGGAAAAAGGGTTAATGCCGACGATATAATCAAAGCATTGGAGAAGCAGCTACTTCCTGATTTGAAGTACCTGATCTCAGATAATGGAAAGCAATTCATAGCAGAGGCTTTTCAGAAATTATGTATGAAGAATGATATTATGCATGTGAGAATTACGCCGCATAGACCAGCTACAAATGGAATTGCTGAAAGGTTTGTTCAAAGATTGAAAGAAATGTTGGCTGAGAGGGAATGGATTAATGCAGAGGAGTTAAGGAAGATTTTGGAAGAAGTTATGAATGAGTATAATGACGCTCCACATCAAGGGTTAGATGGATTATCTCCAAATGAATTTGAGAAGAGGATTTTATGTTCAACATCTACTTAGCTATAACAAATTCTCTTCGAATGCCTCAGCTCCACAGCAACTCCCTTTGATGACTCTTTCATCTCCCATCCGCTCATATGCGCCCTCCCCACACCGAAAAATTCCTCGCCTTCCACAATCACTTCATCATTTGGGCGTATCTGCGGGTCTGCATCAACTACACCCGGCGCAAGGACGCTGCTGTGGGGAATGAAATCACCTATCGTTACCTTATAAAAGGGATGTTCGCGAAGCCTCAGTCCCCCTTCCACAGTCAGGGCGATTGTCCCGTATTGCGGGATTAATGTTGCAAGCTGTTTTTCTGCTAACAATTGAAACTTAGGATATGGCGCTCTGATAATCGTATCTTCCATAACAAGCATATCACCTGCGCCTTTCCCGAACTGGTAATCCACTGATGCGCGGATAATGTCAAGGTTTGCCTGCTCCGGAGTTCGTTTTTTAATGCTTTCAAGACTTGAAACAGCACCCTTAAGTTTATCGAGGGAGACATTTGACGTAACCCCTTCATCTGCGGTATAAATAAACTCAAGCCCAAGCTCGCTTTCGACATTTTCACAAATTTCCCTGTATGCGCCGTGCACATGAGCGATGATGTTTTTGCATTTATTCTTTTGAAGATACGATTTCAGGCATCCTCCTACCCATGCCCTTTCCTCTTTATCCCAGTGACCGGTTACCGGCGTGTCGTAATGCGCTGCGGGATACATTAATTCAAGTTCGCGGGGGACGATTCCCACGGGCGAGGTAATTACTACTTCGTGCACGTATTTTTGGTATTTTCCAAGAGCATTGATGAATTTCTGGTGAGATACTGATAAAGAGTAAGGTTTTTTTGCTGAGCACGGAAGAAGCACGAGTGTATCCAGATCGGGCGCTGTGCAGCGTTCTATTACCCGCTGCGCGAATCTTCGAATCTCAATCCTGTTGAGCGATTCCGAGGTGTTTGCATACATGGTATTTAGCCTGAAAATCGGGGTTCTTTTTTCAAGAAATTCGTATTGTGTATCAATAAGGCGAAGCGCAGCAGTGAGCCATGGTCTCACCCTGCACTGGCGCTCAACGTACTCGCGAAGATGCCCTGCCCTTAGGTGCTCACGAATGTTACGAAGTTCCTCACCGAGCTTGAAAGAATTGTGCTGCGATAGCAATCCAGCGCGCTCTTTTTTGTGCTTTTTAAGCAGTTCCGAAGGGGAATTCGCAAGGCAGACAGCACATGCGCAGGGAAATTCATGCAGCCTGTCGAGATGGAATTCGCCTGAATTTGTTAGATAAATGTCCTGGTATCCTTTGATTACCGGTAGTGTATCATCAACTATATCCACACCCAGATACACAAGCATCGAGAGGTTTTCCGGCGTGGCAAGGGCTGGTGAGTAGAGTAATGCATCAGCACGAGTATTTTCCTTGAACCTGATTATTGATTCAACGAGTTCACGGGGCTTGTTTTCAAGCTGCTTTGCGGCTCCGAGGACGTACAGTTCTGATTCAGGGTATTTTCCGGTGAAAGGGTGGACGACAATGCCTGTATGCGCCGATGAGGTCGCCTCTGCAAGCGAATCCTGAATTTCTTTTATGATTTCCTCTCTTGTATGCAGGGGAAGTGATTTGTGGGGAAGAATGACGAGTTTTTTTTCCTCAACACGCTTATGAAGCTCGGTTTTTTTCCAGAGAGAGCCGGAATCAATCACAGGGCAATCCTTTTCGTGAATCAGGATAATGGCTGGAGTTGATATTTCCTTATCCAGAACCAGTTTGCCAATCCTGGCTGCTGCATCGCGATGGGTGATTTCGAATATTTTGCTCATATGGTTTCAGAATTAATATTATAACACAACGGGAGTGTTTAAAAACCAATCTTTTTAATTAAGTTCAGCACTAACAAACACTCGTGAACCTCCGCGAACTCATCCCCCTCCTCGAATCCATCGCGCCGCCTCCGTTATTACAAACGATGGACGTTGGGTGCATCCATACGACATATTGAAAACAGAATAACAGTTATGGCATAAACGGCTACGG
>CAYSLW010000209.1:0-3771 GCA_964431955.1 uncultured Candidatus Methanoperedens sp.
ACACTGGATGACCACCTAACAGGCAGGGAGAATCTTGACCTTCACGGCAGGCTCTACGGTCTTGATGGCAAGACAAGGAAAAAAAGGATTGACGAGGTTCTTTCCCTTGTGGAACTCACGGACAGGGCGGAAGCTCTCGTTAAGACCTACTCAGGCGGCATGATGAGGCGCCTTGAAATAGCACGCGGGCTAATGCATCATCCCCACGTCTTATTTCTTGACGAGCCCACGCTCGGGCTTGACCCGCAGACCCGAATTCGCATCTGGGAATATATAAAGACCTTGAATAAAGAGGAAGGCGTGACCATCATGCTCACCACGCATTATATGGAAGAGGCTGACCACCTCTGCGACAGGATTGCGATAATCGACCACGGCGAGATTGTGGCGCTTGATGCCCCTGAATCCCTGAAAAACTCACTCGGCGGAGATGTGATCACGCTGGAATTAGAAAATCCTGAGAACATAGCCCGCTTATGTGAGGTCTATAAAAAAAATGGGTGCGCCAACATAGTTTCACAGAAAAAGAACGAGGTTTTTATCACGGTCAGGGAAGGTGAGCGCCAGATTCCTCATGTGCTGGCTCTTGCCTCTGATGCAGGTATTCCCATCCTTTCGGTAAGCCTTCGAAAACCAACGTTAGACGATGTATTTCTCCATCACACGGGACGCGCCATAAGGGATAAAGAGTCAAGCGAAGTTGAGCGAATCGGGTATAAAATCCGGGCACGGAGGAAATAATGGTAAAAAAGGCAATTAATACGGTCTATACCATGTGGCTTCGTGAGATGCTGCGCTTCTGGCGTTCTAAATCGCGCATTATCGGCGCTCTTGCAACCCCTCTTTTTTTCCTTGTCATTCTGGGCGCAGGCTTCAGTTCGTCTTTTCAACTGCAGGGAGGAGGCACATTCAACAAAAGTTATCTTGCCCCTGGTTTGATAGGTATGTCAGTGCTTTTCTCATCCCTGATGGGAGGCGTATCCATTATTTGGGATAGGGAATTCGGTTTTCTTAAAGAGATATTGATTGCGCCTGTCAGCCGCTTCTTTGTGGCGCTCGGAAAGGCGGTGGGCGGGGTTACTACAGCCATGATACAGGGAATATTAATAATGATTATTGCATGGTTAATCGGGGTAGAGTATGTCTCGATTCTGGGCGTGCTGGGAAGCATAGTTATCATGTTTGTAATGGGCATCGGGTTTATCGGGCTTGGCATTGCCCTCGCTTCAAGAATCGAGAGCCACGAGGGATTCCAGATGGTGATGAGTTTCCTGACCATGCCGTTAGTTCTTCTCAGCGGGGCGTTTTTTCCGATATCAAACCTTCCCGCATGGCTTAAGGTGTTTGTATATGCAAACCCCCTGACCTACGGGGTTGAAGCGCTTCGATATTGTTTGCTTGGTAATTACGTAATTCCAATCTCGCTGAGCATCGTAGTCCTGATACTATTTGCTTTTGCTATGATAGCACTTGGCGGGAAAATGTTCGGGAAAATGAGGGTTTGATATGATCATTCTATCAGGCGGAACAGGTACGCCAAAGTTAATTCAAGGTCTTCGCAGGCTCATGCAGGATGATGAGATTACCGTAATCGTGAACACAGCAGATGATATTTTTATTTCAGGAAATCTCGTCTCCCCTGACCTTGATACTGTTTTATACCTTTTTTCAAGCGTGCTGGATGTCGCAAAGTGGTGGGGCGTTAAAAATGATAGTTTTCATACGCACCAGGCTTTAAAAAAGCTGGGCATTGATGAGCGGCTTATGATAGGTGATTCAGACCGCGCAGCCCATATTTTCCGCTCAGAATTAATGCGAAAAGGAGCAGGTCTGACAGAGGCGACGCAAAAGCTTTCATCTGTGCTCGGAATAAAAGCCAGGATTCTTCCAATGTGCGATGAGAAAGTGGATACGATGATTGCTACGCAACACGGGCTCTTGCATTTCCAGGATTTCTGGGTAGGGAAGCGGGGTGAACCCGAAGTCCTGGATGTTAAGTTCACAGGCATCGAAAAAGCAAAGCCTACGAAAGAGCTGTCAGAGGCTCTTGAATCTTCGGAAAATGTGATAATAGGACCGAGCAATCCTATAACAAGTATAGGACCAATTCTGGCGCTAAAAGGAATGCGGAAAATATTAGCGAAGAAAAAAGTAATAGCAGTGAGCCCGATTATCAGTAATTCACCCGTTAGCGGGCCGGCAGGGAAATTGTTGAAAGCCGCGGGATTTGCGGTCTCGTCAAGAGGTATGGCAGAATGTTATGGGGATATTCTGGATATCATGGTGATCGACGATAGGGATACCGTGGATGAAAATGACTTGCCTGTCAGGACTGTGAGATGCGATACCCTGATGACCTCGATTGATAAAAGTGAATTGCTTGCTAAGTTTATAATTGAACTATTTGGGGATATTCGATAACAGCAACACCAACTTCTTTTTGCAGTTCGCTTATCTTTTTCCCGAATACCCCTATGGCTTTTACCATCCTGCGTCTGATGGGATGCTCCAGCGCCTTGACCATGAGTTCGTGGTCAGCAACCGTCGCCTCGCGCACGGAAGGGCGGCGCTCAAGCATTGCTTCAAGCTCGTCATCGCTTATTTCAGGCATTTAATCAGTTCCGCTCAGGAACATCTCCACCCTGCAAAGGTAAGCTGCTATCGCATTCTTTACAGCCTGCTCCCAGCTTTCTGGGGATGAGCCTACGGTATCGATTATTTTTACGAATGGCATTTTTGAGTCACCATGCTTATTTTGGAAAACAAGAGTAATAAAAGTCTCTGCGTTGCGCCAAGTCTAATGAAAAACTTTATGGTAAGAATACGAATAAAGTATTCATAGCCTGTTTGAAATTTTGTTTAAGGAGAGAAGGGAGAAATAATGAGTGCGAAAATGATAAAAAACAAAACCAACGGCAACGGCGCTAACCTTGGTTTTGAAGAAAAACTCTGGCAGGCGGCAGATAAAATGATAAATAACATGGACGCTGCCGAATACAAGCATGTCGTTCTTGGATTGATATTCCTCAAATATATCTCAGATGCTTTCAAGGATAAAAACCAGTTTTTAATAAGGGAATCTGTTCTGGGCGCAGATCCTGAAGACCCGGATGAATACAGGGCAGAAAATGTTTTCTGGGTCCCAGAAGAGGCGCGCTGGGGTTTTCTTAAAAATAATGCAAAGCAGCCCACCATCGGCAAACATGTCGATGAGGCGATGGATGCAATCGAAAGAGATAATCCTTCGCTGAAGGGCGTTCTTCCCAAGAATTATGCGCGTCCGGCGCTGGATAAGCAAAGGCTAGGAGAACTGATTGACCTCATAAGCACCATCGGTCTTGGAGATTATGAGAGTAAATCAAAGGACATTCTGGGAAGGGTTTATGAATACTTTCTGGGACAATTTGCTGATGCAGAAGGGAAGAAGGGCGGGCAGTTCTACACGCCGAGAAGCATCGTCAAAGTCCTTGTGGAGATGTTTGAGCCGTATAAAGGCAGGGTTTATGACCCATGCTGCGGCTCGGGAGGCATGTTCGTGCAGAGCGAAAAATTTGTGGAGGCGCATGAGGGCAGGATTGGTGATATCGCCATCTACGGCCAGGAATCAAATCAGACAACGTGGCGCCTGTGCAAGATGAACCTTGCGATTCGGGGGATTGATGCTAATGTTCAGTGGGGTGACGCTTTCCTTAACGATTTGCATAAAGACCTGAAAACTGATTTTATCCTTGCCAATCCACCTTTTAATGATAGCGACTGGAAAGGTGAACA
>CAYSLW010000210.1:0-3744 GCA_964431955.1 uncultured Candidatus Methanoperedens sp.
GCAGGAAAACTAGTTTTTCCTAAAAATCTGTATAATCAATATCTATATAATCATCGCACTTGTAGTCATCAAAGGAATCTGCAACAGCCAATTCCCTGTGAGGTGGTCTATCTCTTTCAAACTCATATATGCCCAGATAATCCAGGATCTTTCTTATTACCTTATAATCTTCAATAAAGGCAATAATTCTCATGTCTCCACCACACTTAGGACAGGTAAGGGGATCCACTTCGTAAATCTTTTTAATTAGTATCTCTCAGCCGCAGTCATAGAAGTACTGGAAGACAACCCGCCGTGTTTAGCTTCCATATTTGTAATTTTACTCCTCTTTAATTATTAATCTATGATATTTACCAGGCTATAGATTTCTTGGCCTTTTCAATGGCTTCTTTAAACTAAGTAATAATGGGTTTTGCCTGGAATTTATCATCAAATTCAAGCGAGGGGCGCTCATTGGAATATCTAAGTTAGGATATCTGCATCAGATATATTATTTAGATATTTGACACGTTTCTGTGGTTTACTGTAGCAATAAATGCAAAACAGATACCAAGTAATACGGCGGGTGAACTGAGGAAATCTCTACCGCTCGCTCTGCTCGCTGCAGTATTGCTGGCCGCGGTTCTAGCGCCTACGGGTGCGCGTGCGTATTATCGGGCTGGTCGCATGCGAGAGGTGGTTTCGAATCCTTTCCCTGCATAGCGCAAAGGGAATTAATTCCAAAATTTCCGTGCAGCGAAAAATTTTCTTATTTCTTCCGCCCAGAGAATAGTACTTCCGACAATGGCTATCTTTATCCAATCTCCTATAGATAAAGGAACTACGGAGAAAATATTCTGGAAAAACGGGATATAAAGTATCGACAAGTGTAGGAAGAAAGCAATAACCAACCCCGATATCAAATACTTATTGCTAAGAAATGGCATTTTAAAAATTGACTTTTTTTCGGAACGGCAATTGATCCCATTAAGCCACTGTGTGAGGGCAAGTGTTGTAAAAGCCACAGTTTGAGAGTAAATTAATGATTGACCGCTTGTTATTTCGTAAAAGAAGAGGGTTATTATGCCTGCAGCCATAATCGGTGCCCGGAAAAATAAAAGTTTTAATAAACGTCTGGTTACAATTGATTCAGCTTTTTTATCCGGTTTCTGATTCATCACATCTTCTTTTGGTTCCATGATGAGATTCACCGTAAGTGCGCCGTCGGTGACCAAATTTATCCATAAAATTTGTAAAGGGAGCAGTGGCAAGTAAGCGCTAGCCAAAAGGGCGGTCAGCAGCACAAGTATTTCAGTGGAACTAGAACAAAGTAAGTACAGTAGTGTTTTGCGCATATTGGCTGTTATGCTGCGGCCTTCTTCTACGGCGTTAACGATCGTCGCAAAGTTATCGTCAGCTATGACCATGTCGCTTGTATCTTTTGCCACATCTGTCCCGGTTATGCCCATAGCGATGCCTATATCGGCAGCAGCAAGGGCAGGCGCATCGTTTATGCCGTCGCCCGTCATCGCCACGACTTCGCCGAGGCTCTGCAGAGTCTTAACGATGCGGAACTTATGTTTGGGCTCAATTCTCGCAAAAATGGAGGTGCTTCGTACCTTTTCTTTGAGCATTTCATCTGTCATATGCTCTATTTCGTCACCGGTGATGCCCCTTTCCTGTGGTCCCATGATGCCCAGCTCAATCCCTATGGCCTCGGCGGTGGAGACATGGTCGCCCGTTACCATAATCGTCCTTATCCCCGCAGAATGGCACATTTTGATGGCTTCCTTAACTTCCGGGCGGGGCGGATCTATATTACCTATCAAACCAGCTAAAGTCAGTTTCCCCTTCAATGAACCTATGGTAAAATCTTTTTCATTTGCACATTCGGTTTCAAAAAAACCAAAAGCCAGAACGCGCAAGGCATCTTTTGCCATGGCATCCGATTTTTTCAGCATCTGCTCGCGCAAATCTGCGGTTAGCTGGGCCCTTGTTCCCGAAGAGCGTAGACAATAACCTGAGAAATCCAGTATCTTCTCGGGCGAGCCTTTGACACAAACTATATACTTATTTTCAGGGGTTCTGTGTTTAGTAACCATCATCTTAATCTCCGGTTCAAACGGGATTTCATCAATCCAGGGGAACTGTCTTTTGATGAGTTCCAAATTCATGCCGGCTTTTAGAGCGGCTATAAGATAAGCTATTTCCGTAGGGTCGCCGTCGACCCGTACATCTTTCTCGTTGGAAAACCGCACGTGCGCGTTGTTGCATAGGGTGACTATCAGAAAAAGCATCTTGATATCATATACTTCGTCAACCGTGACCCGCTTACCTCCTTGCATAACAGCGCCGTCAATATTATACCCAACGCCGGAAACCTCCATCTCCTGGTCCAGGGTGGCTATGCGCTTGGACGTCATCTCATTGCGCGTGAGCGTTCCTGTTTTATCGGAGCATATGACAGTGACGCCCCCCAATCCCTCCACGGCTACCAATTTTCTGATATGCGCTTTTCTCTTAGCCATCCGCTGCATGCCGACAGCAAGCGCAACGGTAACCGCCACAGGCAGACCCTCCGGGATGGAAGAGACCACTTGGCTCAAAGCGACCATGAATATCTCGTAAAAGGGCAAACCTCTTACCAAGTATCCGATGGTGAAAGCCAAACTTATCTGCGCAAGTACTACAACGATTATAAATTTCCCAAGTTTTCCCATTTTAATCTGAAAAGGTGTCTTCGTTTCTTCGGTGGTTTGTACAATATGGGCCATCTTGCCGATTTCGGTGTTCATCCCCGTCTCAACTACCACCGCAGAGCCGCGTCCCGAACCTACCACCGTCCCTGAGAAAACCATATTCTGCCTACCCGCGATGCCCGTATCTGCCTTGATCACATCAGTAATTTTGTAGATGGGTTGCGATTCACCTGTAAGAGCGGCCTCGCTAACCTGCAATCTCACCGATTCAATTACTCTCCCGTCAGCTGGAATTTTTGTGCCGGATTCAAGCAATATCACATCGCCTGGAACGATATCCTTGGTTGCAATCTCCATCACCTCGCCAGACCGCAGGACTTTTGCTTTGGGCGCGGAGAGTTCTTTTAACGACTCCATTACCTTGCTTGCCCGGCTCTCCTGAACGAAGCCCATCACGGCATTGACTGAAAGCACGGCGAATATGACGATTGAGTTGATTTCTTTTCCAATTAAAAATGAGATGACCGCGGCGAACAGCAATATGTATATAAGTGGGCTTTTGAATTGTTTCAAAAAGATCACGAGCGCGCTATCGCCCTTTTTTGACTCAATCTGATTAGCTCCGAACTTTTTAAGGCGCTCTGCTGCTTCCTCGTTTGAAATTCCGTCGGGTGTGGACGATAAATGCGAAAGCGCCTCCTGGACCGTCAATTGATACCAAGCGGTGGTTGCCGAAAGACCGATATTGTCAGCATTATCTGGTTTTCCCATTGAAAACGCCCTCTCTTTTTAATACTCTTCTAGCAGTTTTACAGCCCCCAGCGCTATTCTTATTTTCCTTTCGATTAACCTGTTTACTTATTTATACCCGTCGCCGATGTCTTTTATAAGAATTTGCTTTTGGATCTCACAAGTATATCATAAGTATAAAGCATAAATAAACGCCATCATCTACTATGTTAGTGTCTCAAATCTGGTGCTTCGCACCACTCACTTCTAAGCTTTACTTATATTAACTTCTTAATTTTTAATATTTTTAAAATAATTTCAAATCCTTTTTACAAAA
>CAYSLW010000211.1:0-3743 GCA_964431955.1 uncultured Candidatus Methanoperedens sp.
AAGGAAATTAAGGATATCTCTCAATGAACAGCGAGATTGAACTCAGCCGTGAGATGGGATTGCTCAGCGCCACGATGATAGGCGTGGGAGCGATGATAGGCGCAGGGATATTCGTGCTCACAGGGATTGCCGCCGGGACGGCAGGTCCGGGTCTTTTACTGGTTTTTTTCTTAAACGGGATAGTCACAATGTTTACCGCGCTGGCGTATGCGGAACTCGGCTCCGCGATTCCGGAAGCTGGCGGAGGGTATCTCTGGGTTAAACATGCTCTTCCCAGCATCAACGGTTTCATTAGCGGCTGGATGAGCTGGTTTGCGCACGCCGTTGCAGGCAGCCTTTATGCTCTGGGTTTTGGCGCGTATTTTGGACTTTTACTTGAAAATTACAGCATATCCCTGTTTGGCTTATCAGGTCTGGGATTGAGCAAATTCCTGGCTGTTGTCATTGCCATTGTTTTCATCTACATCAATTACATGGGAGCGTCTGAGACAGGCACGATAGCTAACGTCGTGGGTTTTACTAAAATCGCTATTCTGGGGGTTTTCATCATATCGGGTATTTATACCATATACTATAGTCCCGACTGGTTTTCAAATTTCAACCCATTCCTGCCAAGTGGATTCGGGGGTGTTTTTATGGCAATGGGTCTGACGTTTATTGCATTTGAAGGGTATGAAGTGATAGCACAAACAGCAGAAGAAGTAAAAAACCCCAAGAAGAACATCCCAAGAGCGATTTTTCTGTCCCTGATCATTGTGATTCCAATCTATTTGCTTGTTGCTTTCGTCTCTATCGGCGCTTTGAATACAGATATTCCAACATGGCAATTCTTAGGGCAGCATAAAGAACTCGGATTGGTTGAGGCGGCGCGCCAGTTTATGCCTTTTGGTACGTTTTTGTTATTGATTGGCGGACTGGTCTCTACCATGTCGGCATTGAACGCCACGACGTTTTCCTCAACCCGCGTCTCCTTTGCCATGGGCAGGGATTATAATCTGCCGGGTATCTTCAAAAAAATCCATCCTGTCAGGAGAACCCCATACTCTGCATTGTTTATTTCAGGCGCTTTAATTATCATAATGGCTGTGGTTCTTCCTATCGAAGATGTGGCAAGTGCTGCCGCTATCATGTTCTTGCTTTTATTCATACAGGTCAATGTTGCAGTAATTGTGATTCGGAAAAAATTCGGAAAAGAGCTTGAATATGGCTACAAAATGCCTTTTTTCCCGATAATTCCAATTTTAGGCGTAATCTCGCAGCTTTTTCTTGCCGTCTACATGTTCAATTACAGCCCAAAGGGTTGGTACGTCAGTATTATCTGGATTACAATCGGGTTTTTAATATATTACGGGTATTCCCTTGAAAAAGAAAAAATCGAGAAAGGCAAGGTAGCTCGTTCGATAGCGCCGGAAAATTATCGTGTGGTAGTTTCCCTGTCGACCATGAAGAATGTCGAGCCACTAATAACGATAGGTGTAGGAATAGCTAAGCCTACGGAAAGTGAAGTCCTTGCGTTGCATGTGATAGGAATCCCACAGCAAACCTTCCTTGAAACGGGGAATCAGTTTATTCAGGATTCACAGCCGTTATTTGAAAAGGCGATATCCACGGGAAAAGAGCTTGGTGTTGCGGTTGGTAAAAAAATTGTGGTCTCGCATAATATTCCACAGGCTATCCTGGATGTTTCAAGCTCAGGAAAAGGTAATCTTATGCTTTTGGGAGGAACCGAGAAATTATTCCGCGGGAAGATAAAGCAAAGTATCCCGCAAATAGTGATGAGGTCTGCGGAATGCGATGTTGGTATATTTTTCCCCAAAAATTTTAAGAATATCAAGAAAATACTTGTTCCTTTGGGACCTGGAGAACATGCATACCGGGTTAAGATAGCTGAAAACCTGATGGCGTTTTTTAAAGCCGAAATGACCATTTTTACAGTGGTAAAGGATGAGGAATCAGTTTCACTGGCAAAGAGAAAACAGGAACAAACCATTGAATTATTTAACAGAAAGGTCGGTTGCGAGATAGAAGTTTCGAGTTCGGTAGAAGATGCGATTTTAAAGAAATCAAAGAATTATGACCTGATTATAATAGGTCCTTCTACAGAATGGGTATTACGCGATGTGCTTTTTGGGTCTCTTCCAGATAAAATCGTCAAGGAATCCAATCGTAGTGTCTTAATTTTGAAACAGCCTGAACAACGTACAGAATCGTGGCTTGAGATGATGTATGATAAAATCAAAAAAAATATCATGCCCTTTAAGTCTGAAGAAAAAATGCAATAGTAATACATTTTGACAGGTTCAAGCTCTATCTGCTGGAACTTAATTTTGCATGAGTTCTAATAATATCATATTTCGTTAAAAGTCCCACAAGTTTAGTCGGGTCATTTTCATCCACCACCGGCAGCCTGCCAATATTTCTATCCAGAAGTTTCAAAAGTGCTTCTTCAAGTGAATCCCCTGGTCTTGCCACTATTAATTTCTGTGTCATCACTTCTTTTGCCATTGTCAAAGACCTTTTATCCACCGATACTTTCTCAGCATCCTCAAATGTAACTATCCCGACCAGCTTTGTATCATCTACAACCGGAAAGCCCGTGTACCCATATTTATGGATCAGCTCCAGTACATTCTGAATGCTTAACGAAGAGTTGATAGTAACGATGTTCGTGGTCATCGCCTCTTTCACTTGCGCCTGCTCAAGTATATCCACAGTCATCTCACGCCTGTGGGCGGGAGAAGAGGCACGATTTTCAACCTGTTTTTCATATATCGTCCATTTGCCGGCGAGCATATAAGAAATAGTCGATGCAACCATAAGGGGAGCCAGTAAATTATAATTCCCTGCCATCTCAGAAACCATTACAATCGCTGCTATTGGAACTTTTGCAGCTCCGGCAAGTAATGCACCCATTCCCACAAGCGCGTAAGACCCTGGCTGGGCTATTGTATTCGGGAATACAAGGGCTATTATCTGCCCGAAAGCGCCCCCAACCATAGCCCCCATGACAAGAGATGGGGCGAACACACCTCCGCTGCCGCCTGAACTGATAGTAAACGAGGTTGCGAGGATTTTTGCCAGGACAAGAACCATCATAAGGAGTATCGACATCTTAACAATATCGCCATTAATAGCTATCTGAGTCCATCCATAACCTGTTCCCAAAACCTGTGGGAAAAATATCGCTATAATTCCCACTAAAAGCCCCCCGATAGCAGGTTTAAAATGAGGCTTGATTTTCATAGGTTTGAATATTTTATCACGTAATCCGTAGAAAATTATTACAAACAATATTGCGGTTACAGCACATAATATCCCGAGAATCCCATAAAATATAAGTTCCTCCGGCCTGGTGAAATTGAAACCTGGCGTGGTGAAGATATGTCCCCACCCAAAAAAGGATGAGAACATGGAATAAGCTACAGTGGATGAAATAAATGCGGGCACGAGTCCTTCGGTCTCCAGATCGCTTTTATAAAGCACTTCTATTGCGAAGATGGAACCCCCAAGAGGAGCTTTAAATATACTGCCTATACCTGCCGCTGTACCGCATATGACCATTATTCTCCTGTCGCGGTCGCTCAATTTCAGGAACGAGGCAAGTGTTGAGCCAAAACCTGCGCCTATTTGAGCTATAGGTCCTTCCCTGCCTGCACTGCCGCCTGAGCCGATGGTTATAATGGATGAAATTGCCTTAATTAGCGGCACTCTTTTTCTGATAAAACCTCTTTTATTGTTATAAG
>CAYSLW010000212.1:0-1063 GCA_964431955.1 uncultured Candidatus Methanoperedens sp.
CCCTTCATCATCGCTTTCCAAAAATTCAAATACTTTATTTATATGCTTCTTACTCACATACACTTTTCCTTTTCCGTATTCCTTAAGGAACCTTTCATAAGAATATATAAATCTTCCAACGGATTGTTTAAATGCAAAAAAACTGCTTTCAAGCCTTTTCAACAACATGGTTTTCATAAACCGTCTCATGTTTTTCTGAGACAACTCTTCTGGCTGTGTTACCCCTTCCTTAAGATATAAGAGAGGGGTATATCTCGCATATTTAAACTCCTTTATGATCAATTCCACAGTCTTATTAAAAATCTTATCTAATTTATCATCAAAATTATATATTACAGCTTCAGGGTCATCAACCTCTGGAAATTTCAATTTTTGTTTTATAAGGTCATTCCCATAATATCTTACAATGTTGCTTCTGGTTCTCCGCACCATTAAATAGCTCAGAACGTTCTTACGAATTTCCTCTGCATTTTTTTGTATTACCTTTAAATATTCTTCCTTATCTTTTTGCCTATCCAATTCCTTTAACCTGTTCTGGAGTTTCATAAAATACTTCTCCAGATCCCTTACCATTGGATTAGGCAGCGTTGATTTATGGGCATTCTGGAATAATTTTATCTGGGTGAGTATATCCAGAGGAGTATTATTAAGCGGTGTTGCAGAGACAAGAATTACTCTTTTCCCCCTGCATATCTGGAACAATTTCTCATACATCTGTGTAGTTTCGGTCCTAAACCGATGGGCCTCGTCAATAAACACATTTTTATATTTATCAGTCCCTCTTTCGATCAATTTATCCAGCTTACCTATTGATTCAAACTCGGTTTGCCGAACTCCAAAATCTGAGAAAACATTAAGCCATGAGCCAGGATTGTCTTTTTCGAGCAGAACTGGCGGTGCAATAACTAAATTTCTTCCATCTAACTGTTGAGCGAGCATGGCAGAGATATATGTTTTACCCAGACCGACCACATCTGAAATGAAAACGCCGCCATACTCTTCAAGCTTGGTCTTTGCATCTATTACAGCATCCTTCTGGTATTTTAAATCCATGAAGTTCTCG
>CAYSLW010000212.1:1073-3743 GCA_964431955.1 uncultured Candidatus Methanoperedens sp.
ATAATCTTTAAAGACTTCCACTGTATCCAGATTGATTTTTTCCTTAAGATACTCATAAAGGAATTTTAAATATAATTCATAAGGAGTGATAGAATCATTTAACCATGTCTTTTCTTTGATGATTTCAACATAGTTTTCAGAAACATCAACGGAACTTTCCCATAATTCGTTAAATTTCTTCAATGCAAAATCATAATCTGACCTGTTCTTCAATTCAACATTAAACTCAATATTGTCTCTCAAGCCTGCTTTTGTAAAATTACTTGAACCTGTGATTACTCTTCCAGCATCTCTATCCCCTTCTTTAAAAGTCATAATGTATAACTTGGCATGAATGGTTTCAGCAGGAAAAACGCGTATTTTTAATTTTCCAGACCTGAGCCATTCTATAAATTTCTTAACGCCCTCTTCAACTTCAAAAGAATCTTTAGAGGTCTCCATTTCATTTACAAGTTGATTTGAGAATTCGTCCTTTGTTTCTTTATGGGATAATTTCAGGGTTTGTTGGTTTTCTTTTCTTGCTTCTTGAATAAGCTCAAAGGTTTCTTTATTAGTACTTATTCCAATTAATATCCTGATATTATCAGTTTTTTCCAGTGATTTATAAAGAGAATGAAACCCGCTTGTATAGAAATATCCAACTAAACAATCAAAAAATCGAGTATCATTGATAAGAGTGGCAAATCTGTTTAATAAATTCTTATCCTCCTCATTAGTTATGAATGTAAGATCAGAAGTCATCGAAAATCACTTTTCTCTCGTGTGTTTTCATTAATAGCTGAAATTGCCCTTATTTCTGTTCTATACGGATTCACAAATTTCCAGAAATCTGCGTTCATCTGCGTTTATCTGCGGTTTTTATTTTTTCTTATACACATTCAGCCCAATCTTGACCGCTTCCTTCCCCGGCACGGACTGATTGCCTTCAGTCGTAGCAATGATAACCGTTTTTCCTGATGATGAAGGTCCGAAATCTTTAGTTAAATCTACTTTGATAGTTAGGATGTTTCCATCTACTGACATTTCAACGTTCTTCATTTTTATATCTCCTTCTTATTCTTAGATGCAGGTCACATAGTCCCTTACTCTTTCAGTGTATTTACTATCATTTAAAGATTCTTAATTCCATCTTTATAGCACAGAGATAACCAGATTCTTTTACCAGATCCGGCAAAATGCGCCAGCCATAAATTTCAAGCACGGATGCTGGCTGCATGGGTTTCTTGCGGATGCGCCGATGTTTATATATTTCTTATGCCATATATATCCTCCTGCCCTTTGCGTTCTTCGCGCGCTTTGCGTTTATTTTAAAAGCTCTTTTATCCTTTCAAGCACAAGAACCGCATCCTGCCGCTTCACATCAACTTCATTGTTTTTAAAAAAATCAAGCAGTTTTTCCTCATCTCCGCCTGCAATAATCCCCTTCTTCACACATTCATTGATAATACTCCTGTAGTTCCTCTCTGGATAGAATATTTTTCTAGTAGTGTCCACGACAGCAGAAACCTGTTCTTTTGTCAAAACTCCCATTTCCTGCCCACGCTTTGCTGTCACCCTGATATTTACAAGAGGTATTGAAAGCGGTTCCAGCGTTTCTCCATCAAATGTCACCGCAACCTCGTCATCAGATTCCAGGCTCCCATTTTTGTACATTTCATATATCTTCCCTACACCTATCATGCCATAAGTCTCAAGTTCAGACGCGCGAAGCGCTCCCATACTTGCACCGCCAACAACCGTTATGCCCATTTTCAGCGCCTCCATTATTTCGCGGTGCGCTACTGCCGCGCTGTCAAAGAAAACCCCGTCTATTATCCCGATTATCTCAGGTGAGGATAGGAGAAGTCTCCTGATATCATCCCGCTTCACGGGCGGACGATACTCTGCATCCAGTATCTTTTTTGCATCGCGGTGACTTATACTCGTGCCGGTGTACACCACAGGCTTCATCGTGTCACTCTCTTCTTCTTTTTCTTGATGCGCTCCCCCCTTCTCTCACGGTCAAGGGTATAGAGTTCAAACATGGGGATTATCGCCCTGATTACAGGCACTTCAACGCCTCTTGAAAGATTTACAATTATTGCACCTTCAGCAATCCCGTCAAGGCATTCAAGCACGGTTTTTATGTTGGCAGCAGGCGTGTTGCTTCCGCTGTCCTTCAGCTCATCCATTATTACGGATTCAAGCTCCTCATACCAGTAGCCGTTCATTTTTTTCATGCGGTCGTAGCCAAAGGTTCGCACCACCCGTTCTCTATCCGTATCCTCGCGCGCACCGTGTATCTGGACCACGCGGCTCTGCGCTGCTTCTGTAAGCGCCCTGGTTACCGCTATCTCGGGAGAAAGGTGCGCCCCTGCTCCCATGACAAGTAAAGCCGGGTCTTTCAGGACAGTATCATCAAGCGCAGCAACAACTGTAGGAATATTAACATCAGAATCGAGAAGCCAGAGTTTGACCTTGATGCCAGTTTCCTCCATTCTACGTTTTAATTCATAATTCAATCCATCGCTTTCGGAAAGTACGATCTCCTTTCCTGGATTCATGGTGTACTCTGCAATGCTGAGCGCATCCCTTTCTATCACTTCAAGCAAGCCGTGGAGTACTGCCTCCTCGATGGTATTTCCCGAGGCAAGCCCGTTGGTGTTGCTGCGGAAAAGCTGGTTTGCGCTC
>CAYSLW010000213.1:0-3711 GCA_964431955.1 uncultured Candidatus Methanoperedens sp.
TGAAGTCCGGGCGCCCCCATTACGAGGTTGAGCCAAAATTATGGGATGCTTCCAACGACATCATGCGCTTCAGTTTTGAGCTGGCGAAGGATGCTGGCTGCGCTGTGCAACTGCATACAGAGAGCTCCACCGAGGAAACGCTGGCAGAAATAACGGGAATTGCAAGAGATGCGGGAATGCCTGCCGAGAAGGTCATCAAGCACTTTGCGCCGCCCATGGTAAGAGTTTGCGAGAGCTTGGGGATTTTCCCAAGCGTTCTTGCGAGCAAGGAAGCCATACAGAAAGCCCTCGGGGAAGGCACGCGCTTTATGATGGAAACCGATTACATCGATGACCCCAAAAGACCCGGTGCCGTGCTCGGACCCAAGACCGTTCCTAAGAAGACAAAACAATTCATATCAGAATGGGGCGAAGATGTTTTTTGGAAGATTCACAAAGAGAATCCTGAAAAGGTGTATGGGGTGGAAATCAACATTTAGAACGCACATCCTTCATCAATAAGCGCTGGGGCAAGCCCCAGACCCCGTGAGGCGCTGCCTGACGGCAGAGACGCTAAAATTTTTCTCGCCCATTATTTTATATCCATACCATAGCGAATATAGGGCATCATGATGCTCAAATTCACCACATTATCGGATGATGTAAACTGCTTTGAATGCGGCAAGTCCGTTCCTTACGCAAACCTCGAGGAACACATGGTTAAGTCCCACGCCTACAGGAGATGCACGCACTGCAATCTGCTTTTTCATCTCAACAGGGTGGATGAACACATTAGACGATACCATGGTATAATTGAAAAAAACTATACCGACCAGAGGTTTAACTGTGCTTACTGCAATGAGGAAATATCCTTTTCAGATTTTGGGAAACACCTTTTATCAAAACATGACTATCGCGAATGCAGCATTTGCAGGCTGTTATGTCTTGAAAAAGACCTCGAAAATCACATGATGGCATCCCACAACCTGAGAAAATGCGTTGTTTGTGGTGAATATTCTGGGAATTTGGAAGACCATCTTTCAAAAATGCATAGAAAAACCACATGCCCTGAATGCAATTCACTGATTAACACGCATGAAGTATCCTCCCACTTAAAAGACATACATGCTTATACGTTATGCGGAGTATGCTGCACGCCTTTAAAACCTGGCGGCTTAGTGCTCCACATGAAGACTCATGATATGATGCCGTGTCCCATATGTAGCGAATTTTTCTTAGTTCACATCCTTGAATTTCATCTTTCAGATAGCCATAACAAAAAGATTTGTCCCAAATGCAATGACTTAATCGAGACACAGAGCTTCAATGAACATAATAAAACAAGACATTTTTACATCGAATGCGAGGTCTGCTGCGCATTAGAATCGCCAATAAAAATGGATCTACATCTGAGAGAAGTCCATGGATTTAAGCCCTGCCCGAAATGCGGAATAGCTATAGAAGCAAAAAAACTTAACAATCACATAAAGAACTCACATAGATTATAGGTCTTATAGTCGTTATCGCTATGTTTATAGCATCCTCTGAGAATTAAACCACCTCTATATGATGCGGGATTATCTTACAATCGATGACATAAACCTTCATGGAAAGACAGTTCTATGCAGGCTTGATTTAAACTCGCCCATGGATCCCAAGGGGATTATTCTGGACGACAGCAGGTTCAGGAGCCACCTTATCACCCTCAAGGAACTCGAAGATTCAAAAGTGGTGATTCTCTCCCACCAGAGCCGTCCCGGCAAAAGCGATTTTACCACCATGGAGCCCCATTCAAAGCTATTATCAAAATTAATGCGAAGGAATGTGGAATACGTGGATGACATATTCGGTTCCCATGCTATTAATTCTATCAAGAAAATGGGAAAAGGTGACATAATTTTGCTTGAAAATACCCGCTTTTATTCGGAAGAGTCCTTTGGACGCACACCGAAAGAACATACCAGAACCCACATGGTAAGGCGTCTTGCACCAGTTTGCGATATTTTCATGAACGATGCCTTTTCTGTTTCCCACAGGTCGCATCTTTCTGTAACAGGTTTCACAGAGGTATTGCCAAGCATTGCAGGCAGGGTTATGGAAAAAGAAATAGACTCCCTGAACAGGGGGTTATCCTGCAGCGAACGTCCGTGCATATACGTGCTCGGGGGCACGAAAGTGGATGATTCGATCAAAGTCACAAAAAATGTGCTGGAAAAGGGGTGCGCAGACAGGGTTCTGGTCACAGGCGTCGTGGCGAATGTATTTCTTGCAGCAAAAGGAGTGAAGATTGGAAGCTCAAATATGAGTTTTATTGAAAAACAGGGCTACATGGATCAGGTAGATATCGCCCGTGAATTACTTTCGCGTTTTGGGGAAAATATCGGGCTGCCCCAAGATGTGGCATTGAATAAAAATGATGAGCGGGTGGAAGAAACAGTCCACAAATTGAATACCAAATTACCCATCCACGATATCGGCATCGAGACAATGGTTAAATTCTCCAAAGAAATCGCCAGCGCAAAGACTGTAATAATGAACGGGCCTGCTGGAGTGTTTGAAAAAGAGGCCTTCGCCCTGGGAACACATGAACTCATAAAAGCAGGCACTAAATCAGGATTTTCGGTTATAGGGGGCGGGCATATTGCAGCCGCTGCAGAGCAGATGGGCATATCCAGCAAATTTTCTCATGTAAGCACCGGAGGAGGCGCTTGCATTGATTTCTTAGCAGGTGAAAAACTACCCGGGATTGAGGCATTAAAGGATGCTGCCAGGAAATTCAGACAAAAATAGCTTGTTCAAATCTTATAAGACAGCAAAGCCTATGCGAAACGTTTAACCCTGAAAGATAATATCTACGTCCAGGAATGAAAAACCTTAGAATATTTCTTCAAATAATCATCGGCATAGCTATTATTGTTTTTATTTTGAGAAAGCTCAATATAGACGAAGTAATCTCTGTTCTCAAGCAGACCGATATTTTATTTTTCATCCTTGCATGCCTGTCCTATTTATGTTTGAATTTTGTCCTTTCTTCGCGTTTATTATACCTGTTGAAAAAAATCGGATATCGCATAAAATATCTACCCGTATTTCTTTCGCACATGGGAGGAATGATCGTGGGTGACATCACCCCGGGACGGAGCGGATATTTTTTAACTCCTCCGATTTTAAAAAAATATGCAGGGGTGCGGATTACCGACGGGATGGCATGCATTTTTGCGCCGCAGGGTATTGAATTCATTCTTAAAGTTGGCGGCGCTGTCGCAGCCATATTCTACATTTCTACACTTTCGTCTCTAAGCAGGAGCCTGCTAATTTTAGTGAGCGCCAGTGCTTTTCTTATATTGGTAGTTGGAATTTCAATGCTTGCTATTTCATGGCGAGATGAAAAACTGACTTCAAGATTCATTCACAAACTGCCCTTTTTTAATAAATTCACTGAAAATCTCTCAGCTTTCAAAGAACGTAACATTCAGATAAAAAGCAGCATTAATGTCATTTTATTATTGTATATGATTGGGTGGATATTTGCAGCAATACATTGGTTCTATCTGGGTAAAGCTCTGGGCATTGAGCTCTCGTTTTTTGCTTTCTTTCTGCTTCATCCTCTTATAACTATCCTGATGTTTGTTCCCGCATCCCCTGCAGGTTTTGGATTTATGGAAGGAGGGGTAATTTTTGTCTTTTTATTACTTGGAATACCTAGGGCATTGGAAATCGGATTTGCTTTTT
>CAYSLW010000214.1:0-3706 GCA_964431955.1 uncultured Candidatus Methanoperedens sp.
AACCATTTCATGAAAAATCACATATTCAATCAAGTTATCAGGCAGATATCTTAAAAGTGTGTTGATGGTAAGATTCTTTTTGGAACTGCGGCTCCCCCATTTAGATTTCATTCTCCTGAAGTAAATATTATTAATACTAATTTTTAAATTTCTAAAGATATTTAAAAGTTTTTTAAACATGGCCGGGCTCAGGGATTTTTTTAAGTGAATTCTTAACATACTCCACGCAAGCAGCCAGCACGTTTTCCGCCTCTCCGAGCACATCCATTCCTGCCGCGCCTTCATGCCCGCCTCCTGTGCCATCAAACTTTGCACTGACATTTTCCATTAATTTTGCAAGATTCACGCCTGCATTCTGGGCTTCTCTCCTTGCACGGGCGCTCACCTTAACCACGTCGTCCTTCTTTGATGCCACAAAAGCAACGTCTGCCCCTAAGGAGATGAGACTGGACGCAGCAGAGCCTCCGAAGGAGCTTACCTGCGAGGTGACAATTATCCAGTCCTCTATCCTTTCAATCATCGTTCGCTGGGCTGCTTTTAAAAAAGCGATTCGCATGGAAACATCCTGCGGGACAGACGAAAGCATGTCCATTACTTCACTGTACTCGATGCCGCTCAATTCTATCAATTCAGCTACAGCCCTGAATGAATCAGATGAAGCATACCTGAAGCTGCCCGTATCTGTGATGATGCCTGAAATCAGGGCAAAAGCCGTGCGCCTCATTATGGGAGCCCCCATTATCTTCAAGACCTCAAGAACAATCTCAGCCGTTGAACTCTTATTCCTGTGAAGATAAAAAGCTGCTTTTTCATTCAGGGATGTGCTTGCATGATGGTCAATAACAGCATATGTTTTTAATGGGAATCCATTCAATTGCGCTGGAGTGGACGTATCGACCACTACCACGAGGTCATAATCCCCTTTCGGTTCGTTAACAAATTCGATATTCAACTGCCTGGCAATCTGGGACGCCACCCTGTCGCACCCGTCAATGACGCCTACAGTGCCTCCGATTGCTTCTTTTAGGGCAAAAGCGCTTCCCAGTGCATCAGGGTCAGCGTTGCGGTGGCATAAGTAGAGAATGTTGTTATAATCCAGCAGTTGATTATAGAACTCAGATTCGTCTATCTCCATGACTACTGGGCGGCAGGAGTGCCGATTGCCTGTTTGAGCTGCTCCTGCAACTGCTGGAATCGCTTCTGTATGCGTTCTTCCTGGCGTGCAAGGGTCTGTGCCCGGAGACTGAGAGTATCCTTTTTTTCGATGAGTGCTTCTTTTGTCTTATCGCGTTCTGTTTTTATCAGTAAATCGCCTATGGCTCTAAAGACCACGGCATCAGCATCGAGTTTTTCAAGTTCCGAAAGCGCCAGTTCGGTCTCTTTTAAACTTATCTCGACCTGGTTTTTCGAAACTGCAAGCGCCTGCGCCTGCTGCTGTATTTGCTGCAACTGCGCAAGCTGGTTTTGAATCTGCGGGGGTAATTCTGAACTCATTTTATTCACCTGAATCTGAATGTAGTATTGTGCATCATTAATTTATAACTTGTGTATTCCAAGGGAACACATCTCAGATGTGATTTTGACGAGGCGCAGCCATCCGTTCAGGGCAGCCCTCATGGATACTATGTCGTTTGCTTCCACCTTCAAAATAAGTAAACCATCCTTTGATTTAAGAGTTGTTTTTGTGCGCTGGTAATCCTCTTCAAGTTCTGGAAGTAATGCGTCGTAGATTATGCTGGCATTCCTGCCGGCATCGAATTCGAATTCTGCGAGAACGAGCATGAATATGATAAGCGTTACGTTTATATATCTACATTTGCAGTTAAATTTTTAAACCATTGGACTTATTATAGAAACGGTCAAAAATCAAATGGATTCCGGGCTTGTAGTTGAGATTTTAGTTATATTGGTACTGATTGTGTTCTCTGCTTTTTTTTCTGGCTCAGAGGCAGCGCTCCTTTCTGTGAATAAAATACGGATAAGGCACCTGGCTGACACGGGAAATAAAAATGCAGCGATGCTTGTTAAGTTACTTGAGAATCCTGAACAGTTCCTGACTGCAATACTCGTGGGCAATAACATTGTCAATATCACTGCTTCTGTGCTTGCGGCTGATGCTGCACTTCGCTTTTTCGGGAGCGGCGGGATTGCGATAGCTGCAGGAGTAATGACCCTTTTTATTCTTGTTTTCGGTGAAGTTTTCCCTAAAACGCTTGCTTCAAGACATTCCGAATCGGTATCGCTGCATGTAGCGAAGCCTATAAGAACGGTCATCTATATTTTAAATCCCGTTGTCTGGGTTTTAACCGAGTTTATAAATTTCTTAATCGTGCTTCTCGGCGGAAAGGAACGTGTAAAGCATCCATTCGTTACCGAGGAGTTAATTAAAATGATGGTGAAGGTGGGGGAAAAGGAGGGGACTATCGAAAAACATGAAAGGGAGCTGATACATAAAGTCTTTGAATTCACGAATGGAAAAGCGCACGGCGTGATGACCCCGAGAGAAAAAATCGTATGCATAGAGGAATCGGAAACGCTCGATACCGCCCTTGAATTAATAAATAAGTCAGGTCATTCGAGATTGCCCGTATATAGAGTAAATTTCGATAATATCGTGGGGATGATTTATGCAAAGGATTTTCTGAAGTTCAGGAACTATGAACTCAGCGGGATAAAGGTGTTTCAGGTTTTGCGCCCACTGCTGGTTGTTAAGGCGGGAAAGGAAATTTCATCAGTCCTGAAGGAACTCCAGCAAAAGAAAATGAATATTTCGGTGGTGGTGGATAATAATATGAAGGTAATAGGGTTGGTTTCTATTGAGGATATCCTTGAGGAACTGGTGGGGGAGATATTTGATGAGTATGATGTGGAGCCTAAACCAGAACTGGGTGTAAAATCTTAACATGCGGCGTGGGGTTAGGTTCTTGGTTTTATACAGGATAAGTCTCACCCCTGTAGTTGCTGATGTGCGCAGCCGCGGTCGGGGAAGCGAAAGGTTGTGGTGGTTTCGGGAGTGAAGGTGGAGGGGGCGAATTTCCAGAGACCATACTTGTTTTTTTAAGAGTAAACATTATAAGGACATAAATCCAATTTAAAAATATGACTGAGTCGATTACAATTGAAGATGTCTATCACGAGTTAAAGACTATAGAACGAAATATGGTAACAAAAGAAGATTTAGCTGCTCTTATAGACTCAGTTGAGATTCTCAGTAATCCGAGAACGATGGAAGCGCTTCGCAGAAGTGACATGGATATTAAAGAAGGACGAGTTAAGGAAGTCTCTTCTGTTGAAGAGCTACTCAGTGAGCTGTGAATATGACATAGGTGGTCAAAAGAACGGACACCTTTATTGAATCTCTTAGAGCCATTAGCAACCCGCCCGAAGGGCGGCGCCATCCAAGAATATAAATCAACAACGAACTAACACGAACTCGTACGAACTCATGCAGGTATGGACAGGATAACAGGATCGACAGGATTAAAATTTGCAGGCGAAACCTACCACCACTTCATGCTCTCCTTAAACCTCGCCGTCCTCTCCTCAGCATCCGGCTTCCTGAAAACATAGAGATGCTCATGCCCGATGAGGTAAAAATCATACTTCTTCCCGAACCACTTCTCCCTGGTGTTCTTCATCTTCCACTGGAGCTTGATGATATCCTCGCGCAGTATGAACCCGGCTTCAAGGAAGCTCATGAGCACCC
>CAYSLW010000215.1:0-3688 GCA_964431955.1 uncultured Candidatus Methanoperedens sp.
AAATCAATGAACGGGAATCGTTTATCTTGATCTCAAAATGCGTTTATAGTTTCCTGTACGTCAAGAAATACGGTCATGAAGCCGTCATCATTTCCACCATGCGCACCGCGCCGCCCACCGACCCTGCGCCCTTGTTACATCTGACAGAGATGGCATCAAAAAGCATACGAATAGTGAGCGTCGGACCTAAGACGGCGAAGAAAGTGGAAGAATACGGTTATTCCAGCGAGGTCATAGCGCAGTTCTTATCCGAGCACTTCGCAGATTACCCTGGCGATATAAGAGGAAAAACAATCGGCATCGCCAGCGCCGAGGTGCCAAATCCGGAATTGACAGGCTCACTTACATCCAGAGGCGCTACCATAATCGAAGCCCATGCAAAAAAAATAAAGGTTATAGCAATCGGTCAGAAAACCGCAGGTGCGATGCGAAAACATGGGATAGAGCCTGAGCTTGTGGGCAACGGGACGCTTGAAAATTGCCTGGCTCTCATATCGTGAATTCAAATGGCGAAATTGTTAGCAGTCAATAAAGTAGTTGGGTAAAGTTTGGGAAAAACCATTTAAATATTAAAAACTTAGAGCCTTTGCAGAAAAGGAAAAAAGTTGGGTTGGGGATGGGGGGGTGGTATATCTTTTGACTGCAAAGGCTAATCTCCTGCTTTGGATTAATGGTATAAAGACTTTTTGATTACTGGTTTTTAAAAGTTTGTATCTAAATCTATTTTTTTGAGTAGTCGTTTTTCAGTGTAGCATTCTGTATCAGTGTTATCCATTTGTTATCCCCTTCCACTTTGATACCGCAGGCTTCCGCAGGTGTTTTGCCCTTCAGTGCTTGATGCGGTCTCATGTAGTTGTGAAATATCCATTAGTCATCGGTTAAGGGGATTGACTGGCTCAATCTGCATCGTTTTCCAAAAAACCAATTCTTTTTTATGGTTCTACAATTTTGTCTAAATCGAACACGGATTAGACGGATTAGACGGATTTTCACGGATTTATTTTTTATCCGTGCGCATCCGTGTCATCTGTGCAATCCGTGTTCCATCCCAATATTTACTCTTAACCGATGACCCATGATCTTGCCTCCGATGCTTTAAGTTCCTCATAGGATTTTTCCGTTTTTTCAGAGACTTTTTATTATCTTCTGGTTTGAAAAACCACAGAGAGCACAGAGGACACAGAGAAAGCGGCACCGCTCTGTGCTCTCTGTGTACTGGTATGAAAAAAAATTAACAACGAACTCGTACGAACTCTATACGAACTCACGCTACCGGAGTTCGTTTCAGTTCGTATAAGTTCGTTGTTTTCTCTATATTTTTTTCATGTTCATTTATGAACCGCAGTTCATAGCCGACTCTGTGGTTGATCAACATTGCAGCGATTCCTTTTTCCAGAATAAATTAAAAAGTAACTTTTTTCATCTGTTAACTGAAGAACCCCAGCCATGTAAACTACTACGGTATTTTCATATTATTTAGAATTTACGCTGCGGTTTTCTAAAATTCACCCAAAAGGGTTTCCCACGCTTGCAAACAGCGCCATCACGCGTATGCGCCCTGTCATGGTATCATCAACATTTGCCCCCCAGATTATCCTTTTTGTGCCAGGAACACGCTGCGCCATTAATTCACCCACCCTCGCCACTTCCTCAAGAGTCATTTCCTGTCCGCCTGTGATATGGATGAGCAAACCGTGTGCAGAGGACAGGTCGGGAATGTCCAGAAGGGGAGCCGAAATTGCCCGCCGGACAGCATTTTCAACCCGACCCAAGCCATCTGCTTCCCCGATTCCAAACGAGGATATTCCTCCCTTTTCAAGCACTGCTTTTAAATCTGCATAATCAAGATTCATAAGGCTCGGCTGGGTGATGGTTTCTGTGATGCTCTTAATGAATGCGCCGATTAAGGCATTTGCCACGGCAAAAGCGGCTTTGAGAGGCAATTTCCCAGCCACCTGCCGAAGCCTCGTGTTATCGATCAATACCACAGAATCACAAAGCTTTGAGAGGGCGGCAATTGCCTTTTTAGCGTTTTCACGCCTCAGAGCTTCGATCTCAAAAGGCATGGTCAGGCAGGCAATAGTCAGCGCGCCCATTGAACGCGAAAGCTCTGCAACAACAGGAGCAGAGCCTGTACCTGTTCCTCCGCCAAGCCCAGCCACGATGAACACGATATTGCTCCCAAAAAGTTCATTTTTGAGCTCTTCACTGCTTTCGCGCGCACATTCAGCGCCTACTTCAGGAAAACCGCCGCATCCTTTGCCCCTGCATCTCTCTTTTCCCATGAGCAACAGTTTATCTGCGCGCTGCAAAACAAGATGGGTTATATCAGTGTTCGCAGCAATTGTTTTTGCGCCTGCAATGCTTTTCTGCGAAAGATATGTGATAATATTGCAACCCGCACCTCCGAGACCGATTACAGCCACTGTCGGTCTTGATGCTTTCATCAATTCGGTTAGTTCCTTCATTCCAGCAGTTTAATAGGGCACTTTTGATATAAATATATGTTCCAGAACATATTGGTCTTCGAACTTTGTTTTATTAAGATATAAATATATAATATCTAAAAAATGAAAAGCCGTAAAATCAAAATAATCTGCAATCATGACAATAAAAATTTTTTAATTCATTTTTTTTAACGTATAGGAAACTATAAACACTTATCCCCATCTTGCGGCTTATTTTTCATCAGAAAAATTGATGCTGCTTGAAGCGCCGCTTTATTGCTCAGAGTACCGCTTATATTTACCATGCCTGCCTCCACATCAGCCACCTATCCCGTCAAACAATCCGGTGCATGAGGATGGCACAATCCCTATATTTAAATTTCTATTGAAACAATCAAAATAACCATTTTAATCCTTACTGGCAGTCAGTTTCAACCTCATTTTTATTCTTGCTTCCAATTCCCTTGGGTCAAAAGGTTTTATCATATAATCATCTATGCCTAAGCCCATTGCTTTAATCTTATCATCTACACTGGCCTTGGCAGACAAGATTATTATAGGCAAATTCTTTGTAGAATCGTGTTTTCTTAATTCTTCACAGACCCTGTAGCCATCCATTTCAGGCATCATAATATCTAAGATCAGGATATCAGGTGATCTTGCAAAGACCATCCCCAAAGCTTCTTTTCCATTTGCGGACTCTAAAACCTCGAATTGATCGCTATCTAAAGAATATCGGATAATGTTGATAACATTATTATCATCATCCGCAACCAGTACTTTTATTTTATTTTGAACTATTTCCTCTTCAGTTTTTAAAAACCAGATTTTTGCAGTACCTATCTCTTCGCCATCCACCAGGTTTTTTTCTTTCATACTATCCAGGTACTTCAGGGCGGTTGCCTTGCTCATATTTACCCTGCCAACTATCTCGGTGGTTGTTAATTTTCCTTGTTTCAGTACGTTAAGCAATTCTTTTTCACGCCAGTGCATATTAGCCCTTTATGTTTGTTTAAATTTAAATGACCATATATTGGTTTATGGCTATTAATCTTTGCATGGAGGAATTATGAAATGTGTAGAGGCTAATAAAATCCAAATGTAGATCGTTAAAAAACTAAAAAGAAAAAGGAAAAGAGGGTTTTTATGCCCTCTTCAGCTTACGGGTCTGTATCTCAATTTCAGTCACGATCTTTATCGCAGTTCTTGTGACCATCTACATTTGGATTTTATTAGCATCT
>CAYSLW010000216.1:0-3646 GCA_964431955.1 uncultured Candidatus Methanoperedens sp.
CGAGTTCGTCCCAGTTCGTTGTTTTTTATGATATGTTTGGCGGAACACTATAATTAAGAGGGCTCCACGACATCAGATAACAAAGCATATACGCTACGGGCTTAGCCCTTGCCCTTCGGGACATTGCTCCCTTCGGTCGCAACGTCGTATATGCTGGAGCGTTAGGCGACATAGAGTGATAAATAAGCGGAATTCTGCTGTTAACCAGATGTTATACGGATAACTTTATTAGAGTCGAGGCTCAATAAATATTAGGGAATAAAAATGGAAGAAGTAGAAACTATATATGAAAAAGGTGCATTCAGGATTCTGAAACCAGCGAAGATAGAATCTGATATTGTAACTGTGAGAATATTGAATAGAGATGAGGTCCTGACGGAAGAGGATATGGAAGATGTCCTTGAGGCTTTGAGTAAAAGGGAAAAGGGCAAGTGCTATAAATTAGACGAAGTATTCCGGTGACTTTTGAGGTCATATTTTCACCAAAGAGTTATAAACAGATAAAATCCCTCGATGATGAGCTAAAGGAACGAATAAAGAAAGCGGCTAATGAATTATGAATATTCGTTACTATATTGATCCAGAAACAGGTTTACCCCATATCTATAACCACAATGTATCTGAGAATGAAGTGGAAGATGTTTTATTGAAGCCGGGAGAAGACCGTCCTGGCAGAGAAGGCTCACGGATAGCTGTGGGTCAGACTCGTGCAGGACGTTATCTCAGGGTCATTTATGTTCCAGACCCTGAACCAGAAAGTGTTTTTGTCATAACAGCCTTTGAATTGACTGGTAAACCATTAATAGCATATAAGCGTAGGAGGCGAAAGAAAAAATGAAGAAAAGTAAATTCCCAAAAGGATGGGATGAAGAAAAAGTACAGAGAGTTCTTGCCCATTATGAAAAACAAACTGAAGAAGAAGCCTTAGCCGAAGATGAGACAGCTTATGAGGACAGAACTCAGACCATAATAGAGATCCCTGTTCAATTAGTCCCTACTGTCCGGGAACTTATCGCAAAACATCAAGCGTTGCGGCATCCAAAGACAACGGCAGATAACACATCGTAAAAGTTAAGACACGGTTTGTATAGTGAGGTAAGATTTATTAGAATGAAAGCAGAAAAAGTCAACAAGGAGGGGTAATAAGATGCACATGGCACTTCGCCTGACACAGCATAGATGCTTCATAATCATCTTGCTCTTTTAATTTCATTTTTCATAATGGTTTCAATATTCTATATATTTTTTAAGATAAATGTCAGTAAATCATGTGTTATCCCTCGTTTAATCAGCTTATTCATAAAAAAAGGCTCTTGCCGGGACCATAAAAAATCTATTGAAGAGCGGATGAAACATTATCATGAATTATCCAGAGCCCCCAGAATACTCCCCGTGGTGATCCCCCTTATTATCACAGGACTGGCAGCATATATCATTCTCAACAAGCTCCTATTTTTCGCCATCATAACTTCGGGCAGCATGTCCCCAACCCTCGAAGTAAAAGACCTGGTTCTCATGCAAAGCCTGAAAATTGAACCGCAGCAGGGAGATATCATCATGTTCGAAACAAAAGATGCGAAAATGCCGGTCATTCATAGAGTGTATTCGGCGGGAAGCAGTGGAATAAAGACAAAGGGCGATGCTGTGGAATTGGTGGATAACTGGATATTGAAAAAAGACCAGATCAGAGGAGAAGCGGTATTGTTTCAGGGTAAGCCCATGATAGTGAAGAACATTGGCGAATATTTGCTATTCGACCCAAAAGAAGTTCGAATTACAAAGTACGGGTCAGAGTTCTACCGCATCAGCGAGATCATCAAGAATGTCAAGCAGCTTGGACTCACAATATTCATAATTTGCATACTGCTTTATATCTTCACAGCCTTCACATCAAGGAGGGACGGACGCTGAGCATCTATGTATAGCGATGAGTTAAAGATATTTCGCAGGACTCAAAAGGGATTTGATGAAATGAAAACTGGTTTCAGAGAACTATTCATGCATGAAAGCACATTTGCCTGTGAATTTGAACCACTGGTGCGATAGACAAACCCGCCGTCAGGCGGCGCATCCGGGGTCTGGGGACACAGGATACCCAACGCAAATCCCTTCCAGGCAGGCTTTGGCGGTGGTTCCAATCATGTGTCGGGAGGTTCCACGTTCCTGATCGTTCATCAAGAATCTTTATATATTATGCTCTACAACATAATGTTATGGCGCATAATGTTACCCTCATAGACAGGGAAGAAGAAACAGCATTCCTCGAAGAAGCGTATGCCCAGAGCAAAAGCCAATTGATTATCCTCTACGGCAGGAGGCGCGTAGGAAAAACATATCTGCTCCAGCACTTTATGCGCAATAAAAAGCATGCGTATTACCTTTGCACAAAGGGAAATGAAGCAGAGCAGATAAGGCTTCTTTCAAGGATGATAGGCGAAAGCTTTAACGATACCGCCCTCATGCTCTCGCCCTTTTCCGAATGGCGCACACTTTTCATATATTTGCATGAGAAAGCGCAAAAGGAGAAGTTTCTTCTTGTCATAGACGAATTCCCGTATCTTATAAACTCCAATCCCTCAATAACATCGATTTTCCAGAAATACTGGGACGAGCATCTTTCGAATACAAAAATGATGCTTGTTCTTTGCGGCTCAAGCATAGCGATGATGGAAAGCGAAGTTCTTGCCCACAAAAGCCCTCTTTACGGCAGAAGGACAGGACAATGGAAAGTCAAGCCGCTTGATTTTGAAAACGCGCTTAAATTTTTCCCGAAAAATGCTTCTGTCAAAGAAGCTGCCAGAATATACGCAATAACCGGCGGAGTGCCTTTTTACCTTGCAGAACTTGATTCAGGCAAAACAGCAACAGAAAATATTCTTGAGCGGATCGCAAAGAAAGGAAGATTGCTATATGAGGAAGGTGAAATTTTGCTCGAGGAAGAGTTGCGTGACCCGTCAACGTATTTCTCGATACTTGAAGCAATGTCGGCAGGAAATACAAAGCAGGTGGATATATCAAATCATATAGGCATGCCGTCAACGGCTTTGCCGAGATACTTAACGACTCTGGAGCGGCTGGAATATATTGAAAAAATCCTGCCGGTTACAGAGCCTAAAAGATCCAAAAAGACGATTTACAAAATAAGAGATAATTTCATGGGTTTTTGGTTTAAATTCATCTATCCGTACAGAAGTTATATTGAAGAAAGCAATTATGAAAAAATCAGAGAAATTCTTGATACATATTTCGAAAAGCACGTTTCATTTGCGTTTGAAGGTATTTGCCGGGATTTTTTGAAGAAGCAGAATGCAAAGAACCTCCTGCCTGCGTATTTCACAAAAATAGGAACCTGGTATGGCTATTACAGGGATGAGCCTACAGATGAGAGAAAAACCGTTGAGATCGACATCGTGGCGCTTGATGAAAATGACAATGGAATTATTTTTGTTGAGTGCAAGTGGCAGGACTTAAACCAAAAAGATACCAAAAAACTGATCGCTGCTTTGAAAGAAAAGAGCAAACATGTCGTGTGGAATGTCGGGAAAAGAAAGGAATCTTTTGCAATATTTGCCTGCAAGGTAGAAGGCAAAGACGCTCTCAGGAAAAGTGGTTATCTTGTCTGGGACCTGGATGATTATTATTTCAT
>CAYSLW010000217.1:0-3638 GCA_964431955.1 uncultured Candidatus Methanoperedens sp.
GAGATACGTGTCTATGCATAACGGCGGGCATGACGCCGATGAACGCAGATTTGTTACCACCACTTCATGCTCTCCTTAAACCTCGTCACCCTCTCCTCAGCATCCGGCTTCCTGAAAACATAGAGATGCTCGTGCCCGATGAGGTAAAAATCATACTTCTTCCCGAACCACTTCTCCCTTGTGCTCTTCATCTTCCACTGAAGCTTGATGATATCCTCGCGCAGTATGAATCCTGCCTCAAGGAAGCTCATGAGCACCCGCGGCGTTATGGGCACGAAATGCTTGCTGCGCTGGGTATCGCCCATCAGCATGGCGCAGTGTTTACCGGGCTTGAGGACGCGCATGCACTCAATCACAACTTTCCTCATCTCCTGTGCGAACTCGGCGATGTTATGCACGCTTGAGAGGCCGCCCTCGCGGTCATGGGAGTATGGGATGATGCTGGCGTACAGAGAAGGTAGCAAAGAATCAACCACAGAGGGCACAGAGTTCACAGAGAGATGTTGTTTTATCTCTGTGTCCCTCTGTGTTCTCTGTGGTTTTTTATCTCATACGTCTTATACTCTGAATCGAGCGGCGCGTAGGAAAAGTCCAGCCTGTTGCGCGCCACCATGACAGCATCGGGATTGATGTCCACACCCACGGCGCGCCGTCCCAGAAGCTTGCATTCCACAAGCGTTGTCCCTGAGCCCATCATCTGGTCCAACACAAGCTCGCCGGGCGCAGTGTAGCGCAAAATGAGGTTGCGCGGGATGTAGGGCGACCAGTTGCCCCTGTAGTTGCCGACGTGCGTAGCCCAGTCGCCGCGGTCGGGGAAGCTCCAGACCGTGGTGGTTTCGGGGGTGAAGGTGGAGGGGGCGAATTTTGAAATTGATAACTTTTTATTGATTATTATTGAAACGTCACCTATCTTAACGGTGGGACTGCTTTTTATAAATTTCATGTAATATTGATGGGTAAGTTCTTTCAACAAAACAATCTAATATAAGAGTTAAATATATATAAATAGTTACAATTTAATTACAATTTAATTTCAAGTTACTTACAGTTAAGTTTCAATTGTTGGAAAAATCTAGTTTATAAGAGAAGCACTTTTGAGCATAATATATTTATATAAACTGTCTCAATTCAATAATCTTGAAACAGAGATGATTTCAATGCCTGAAATTACACTAATTAAATCACCATGGGAAGATATATTTTTGGACTTAGTAGAACAAACTGAAGAAAAGTTAAGAATCGCAAGTCCATTTATAAAGTCAAAACCTGTGGAAAAAATGATTTCTGCGAAAGGTGGTGATGTTTCCATCGAATATATCACATCCTTCAAATTAATGAATTTCTACCGTAAATCTTCGGATTTCGAAGCATTGAGTACAATTTTAAGAAACAATGGAATCATTAAAAACTATCAGCCACTTCATGCAAAAGTGTATATTTTTGACCAAAAGCAAGCAATTATCACGTCGGGTAATTTAACAGATGGTGGTATGAATACAAATTATGAATATGGCGTTTTAATCAAAGATAAAAATAATGTTGCAAGTGTTATGCATGATTTTTATGCGTTATTCAATAGCAATATAACTGGCAATATTTCGTTTGAAATTATAGAAAATGCACAAAAAATAATTCAGGATACACCTCGAGAAAAAGAAGTAACATTCAAACAATTAGAGGTTGAAGCAGATGAAAATGATATTTTTGATGTGGGGAAAGCTCCAATAATAGAAAATCTGACGGGCTGGAAACTTGAAGTTTTTAATTGTCTGGATTCTATTGAAAGTAAAACCTTTTTATTAAACGAAGCTTATGCATTTGAAGATGTTCTTCGTAAAAAATATCCCGACAACCGTAATATTAGGGATAAAATACGTCAGCAACTTCAATATTTAAGAGATTTGGGGTTAATTGAATTTAAAGAACGAGGAGTTTACAGAAAATTATGGAAATAACGAAAAGCTATATTTTTGTGACTTTTGAAGGTAACACGACAAAGATTTCATCAAGAAAGCCCCTATCGGGGCAATTTAAAGCCTAAACTGTTATCAAAATAAATATTTTATTTCCCCATTTTTTGGTTCGTATGCTTCTCCTTGAAATTTTAGGTGCTCAATATTTTCGAGCACATATTCTCGATCAATTCCTTTTCTAGCAGCTTCTGATATCACTTTTTCTATATTAGCACCTTTTCCATTCTGATTATCTTTGATCAACGATATGATTATGTGCATTTTTTCCTGTTGGCTATATTGGTGCACTGGCGGTGGTTCTACTGGTGGTGGTTGTTCCGTTGGATAACTTTCACTCCCTTCATAACAAATTCCCACGAGCTCCATTTCTATTTTGCAATTTGGACATAATAGAGGATCATTATTAAAGGTTTTCTTAATTGCTTCCCTCCAGGTTTTCTTAATAAAGATTGTCGCCCCTTCATGGAATTCAGTTTGACGATGCTTGAATCCTCTTCTCGAATATACCCCTGCATATCTCACAATTTTAAAATCTTTTTCTGGTATATGGCTGAGAAGTAATCGAATGAACTCAAATTTATCCATTGATGCTGTTTGTACCTTTTTGGTCTCTGAATCCCTATACCAGAATGTTACTTGCTTCCCATCGAAGGAAATAATCCTTGATTCAGCAATGGGTGGATGCTTGACATATCTACCAATATATCTTGCCATATTCCACCCTTCTCCTTTTTCGAATCTATGTTCTGCATTTATAACGAATCCTTCTGGATTATTTTTAAAAAGCATATCTATAAAAACATTGGTTTCCCTGCTTTTGGGTAATTCTTTCTTTAGCATTGTTAATAGTTTATATTGCCATTTTTTTCTCCAAAATTTATATGGCATGTAATATGTATGGATCCAATTCCCCTTCCGATCAAAACCACCTTCAGTAACAATACAATGGACATGTGGATTGTATTTCATATCTGCCCCATATGTCTGCAAAACCTGTATCATTCCAATCTTTAGTTTGGTCTTCTTCTTGCTCTTTTTATTTGAGGAGGATACCATCTCTTCCATTGTAATTTTAGAGGCTATGAAAAGTATTTTCTGATATTTAGGGTTCTTTAATAATTCTCGCAGCTTATCAGGAACGGTGAAAATCACATGCCTGTGAGGGACTTTTAAAAGGATATGATGTATTCTATCGGCCCATTGGTTTGCTGCCTTTGTACCACAAGATGTACATAATCGGCATTTACAGGTGAATGGGACATATTTTTTCCTCCCACATTCAGGACACTGATAGGTTTTATAGCCATTTTTCGGATTTCTGCATTTTTGTAGTCTTTCAACATTTTCGATTTCGATTGATCTTATTGAGTCTTTGTAACGCACTTTGTAGTCTTCCCAGGCATTGCATGAGAAAAGTATTATTGCTATGGTTATCGTAATCGTTGCTGATGTCTTGGCTTTTGTTTTTAGAGACACAAACAAGAATGGAAGCCAAGAACATCAATTTTTCTGATGAAAAATAAGCCGCACGTTTGGGGTATGTGTTTATACTTTCCTATACGTGGACAAAAAACAAATCTGTGTAAATCCGTCCAATCCGTGTCATCCGTGTTCTGTGTCGGCGCTTTACACCGCAAAGCACGCAAAGAACGCAAAGCGAAGGCA
>CAYSLW010000218.1:0-3631 GCA_964431955.1 uncultured Candidatus Methanoperedens sp.
AAGGCTTGAGTCAAGGAAATTCAAGATCCAGAAGTATCCTTTAAAACTTGAAAAGATCGCGGAAAGTGCCTTAGAGGAGGTGAGCAAGCTTGCAGACCTCAAGGAACACACCATGTCATTAAAGACGAATGGAAAGCTGCCTGATATCGAGGGAGATGCGCAGCGTATAAAGCAGGTGTTCAACAACCTGCTCACCAATGCCGTCAAATATACCCCAAATAAGGGGAAGATTGGGGTTGAAATAAAAGAAGAAAAAAAGCACATACTTGTTTCGATTTCCGACACAGGCATAGGGATACCCGAGGATGAGCAGGAGAAGATATTTGAGAAGTTCTATACAGTGGGCGGCACATTCCTGACGCGGGAATCTGAAAGAATGGGGCTCGGGCTCACCATCGCTAAGGGGATTGTAGAGGCGCACGGGGGCAGGATATGGGTAGAGAGCGAAGGGGGAGGAAAAGGAAGCATTTTCTATTTCACGCTTCCAAAGGGTGATTGAAGTGCTCAAGCTCTTCAAGCGAAAGCCGAAGGTGATTCCTGTCACCGAGCCCGTGGCAAACTTCGATGGCGCAAGATTAAAAAGAGGGAGGTGCTATCGGGTGAATGAACTTAAATCAGAGGGAGCCTTTGAAATTTTTACATCCATTATAAGGGGCGCATGCGCAGAATGCAGGCATCCTGAGACTTTTCCCTGCGAGAGTATAGGATGTGACAGATGCACTCTTGTCTGTCCATGCAAATATTGTACGCAGTCCAGAGCGCAGGGGCTGTGCTTTACAATAGACTCACCTGTTGAGATAAGAGAGAGATATCTTTTGCAAATAACCCCGATTTTCTGGATAAGTAAACATGGAAATGGGAGTATCAGTCCAGCAAGTCTTGAAATAATGGCTGGCATGATAAATGACTTTTTCAGAAGAAGCAAAAATCCAATTGTATTACTGGATGGTATAGAATACGTTGTTATTACAAATGGTTTTATTCCTGTTTTAAAATTTTTACATGATGTAAGGGAGATGGTTATTTTGAAGAAGGCAATATTTATTTTGCCTGTCAGCTCCGCAGCCTTCGAAGATAGAGAGAATGCACTTATTGAAAAGATTTTTGATATAGCAGATTTCAAAATAGTCTCATCATGATGATAGTCACAATGAAAAGTTATTTATACAAATATATCCATCCTGAACGACTGGAAGTTCCAGTAAAGAGGTATAAAAAATAAGACAGGATTAACAGGATTAACAAGATACGTATATCCTGTCCATCATGTTATCCTGTCAGAAAAGCGCCTGGATGAGATGTCAAAACTTGAAATTATGGAAATTACGAAACATACTATAGCTACCGAGAACATGGATGATGTTTCGGTACTTGAAATCGAAAATCCATTGACAGAAGATATTGTTAAAAGTCATCTGGAAATCATTGTGCTTTCAATGCTGTCTGAGAAACCGATGAGCGGCTATGACATTATAAAGGAAATTTTTACAAAATATAAAGTTCTATTAAGCCAGGGAACGGTTTACCCACTTTTATATTCTCTGAAAGAAGACGGCATCATACAGTCGATGTTCACAAAAGGAGACATGAGAACAAAAATATACTTTTATACCCCGGAAGGAAAGCAGACTACTCAGAAAAAAATAAACGAATTTATCTATGCGATGGAGTATTTTCTGGTATCAATCAAAAGAGAAACGTATGTTTAAGAATTGCCTGATAGGTCTGGATGAATTATTTAAGGGGGATAGCGATATACCCAAAGGTTCGGTAGTACTCGTAACAGGGGTGGAAGGGTCTTTGAAATCGGGCATTGTATTCAACATGATTTCAAACTATCTGGCTGGGAGCAGCGAGCATGCCTTATATGCAACCATGGAAGAAACCGAAGAAAGTCATCTCAGGAATATGGCAAGCCTTGGAATCAAAAAAATAGACAACCTGCATATTTTCGATTACAGGGATATGAGACATGAATGGGAGACCGAAGAACCTGACATGGTCAAGATCACGGAAGACATGATAGATTTCTATAAGAACAAATATCCCGACCTGAGGGTTTTTGCATTTGATTCGCTGAATGCGCTTTATTCGGTCTCTGCCCAGACAAATTTGAGAAAAATCATGTATCGCTTCTTCACAATGCTCAGGGATAAAGACCTGACCTCATTTCTTATCCTGGAAACATGCTCTCCTGAAAAGCATGTGCTGGTCGGCGATTCCTTAGAACGCCCCGAGTATTTCCTTGCTGATGGCATAATAGAACTGGGGATAGTCGAAGCCAAGGAGAACGTTAAGAGATATATCCAGATAAGAAAGATGAGGGCTGCTGATCACAGCATGGATAAACACCAGATTGTTGTGGAAAAAGATGGCATACATATATTCGGGTCGGTTTATTAAAGTAGAGTAAAGGAATGGCTTTCGCCATCCCCTTCTCATCAAACCGTACGAACCGATTTCCAGTACAGGTTCACTTGTGTTCAGGGCTGTGGCTGCCGATACTAAGGAACTCCGCACAATACTTCGCAGTATCGCACTTCCCGTTCTCTTCACATGGGAGCAGACCCACACGGTGGGATTTGAACCCACGGACATAACGCCCTGAAGGGCGTCTTTTTTCAGATGTCCTGTTTGTCATACTTTCTTTCTTGTGCTTCAAGGCACGCGCCTCGAACCTCGTTTTGAAAAAACGGGGCATCCAGGCGCGGGACATGAGAATATCTATAGTCTATTCTTCGTTTTGGTTTTTATCAACAGGAAGGGGGCACGAAAAATATCAGTTAAACAAAAGGACTTAATATGAGAGCTATAAGAGCCTGTCTGAGGATTTAATGTTTTTCGATAAGCTGGCATTTAACTGGCACTTTTTCATTTCTGTCTCCATCGGTTTCGGCTTCGCAGCAGTTATTCCATCGTCTTCACATACCTTCACCAGAGAGCGTTTTATTGCCGTTTTGGCGGTTCATTATAGTTGAACAAGACTAAAATAGTATGAGTTATAATAATGTACTACTATGAATGCAGATGTTGGTGTCGTCAGGCTTCCAGCAAAGGATTCCGCTTTAATAGATCACTTTATAAAGGTAGGCGAGTTCAAAAGCAAAAGCGAATTTATCACATATGCCGTAAAGAAGGCCGTCAATGAGGCTATTCTAAAAGAACTTGAAGAAAAAAGCCGTGCTGCTCCTCCAATGGCTGAAAAAGATGTAGATAAACTTTTAACTGAAATAAAAGATATCAGAAAAAAGCTATGGGAAGGATATGCCCATCGCGTATTTTGATACAAATGTGTATATCATCGGCATACTCCAGCCCAATAGTAATAGCCGGTTGATACTACGAGAAATCAAGAAGGGCAGCATCAAAGTGGTTTTGAGCGACTATCTGATAGATGAAGTGCTAGCATGGTTTAAAATACATAAGGGTAAGGATTTTGCCTCTATGGTCAGACTTTATATGATGTCCCTACCATCGTCTGAAATGATTAACGATTTTGAGTGGAGCCCTTTTGTTGATGATTGGAAAAGCTTTGTAGCGGACATTGATGATCTACCCCATATTTGCAGCTACTTTGCTGGCGAGGCAGAATACTTTGTGACTGCAAATAGAAGACTGACGGAGATGAAAA
>CAYSLW010000219.1:0-3623 GCA_964431955.1 uncultured Candidatus Methanoperedens sp.
ATTATGTTGAAGCACCTTTTATGTATCGGGTGCAGTTATCCTATATACGAGAATTTAATGACTTCCCTACTGCCGATAAAAACTCATTTGTGGGTTTTGGTGGCGCTTCTATATATGGATAGCCTCTTAACTTTGATAAAATTATCTTTTTCCGGTTTTCGTACTGGTCATTATTGATATCTTTCAATGATGCTGGATGAATGAAGATTTGATGCCCATGCTCGCGGAAGATCCTCAGCAAATCCTGAAGATTTTTTGATAATTCTTTAGGATCTTCTATATGAATCAGGATATTTGTATCAAAAATTACTTTCATCTGCTATTCATAGCTCCAATCAGTGTTTTCGATATATATCGCTTTAGAAAGTGGTGCGAAAGTAATCACCCTACCAGCACCTTATTCAACTCTTCCAAGATATTATTCAATCCATCGCCAAAAAGTTGATACGCCCTGACTGCCCCACCTCTCTGGTTAAACGGCACGTTCTCGAAATCCTCCATTCCGATGGATAGTGAGGAAGTGATATGGTCCTTTATCATGGAAAGCCACTCCATCTGCGCCTGTGTAAACCTTACACCAGCTATTTCCTGCTCCTCAATCCACCTATCAAAGCGCTGATTTACAGTAATGGGGAAAGGCTCAAGCACATCACTCTTCCCTGAGGCGAACCGTATGAACGAAATGATGTTCGTCATAAGTTTTTGCGCTCCTGCACCTCTAACTTTTGACCTGTCCAGTTGTTCATATGCCTGCCAGAGCAACTCAGGCGTGAGATGATACGGCGGCTTTTTTATCGCCTCTGCGATCTCTTTTATCTCCTCGTAAGTAAGGTGGCGCCTGCCGTAAGGCTTGCTGTATATGATTTGAAGCGTCGTAATTTCATCCCTGTTCTCCTCTATGAACTTTTTGAAGGTATCAACGATGGTGCGCGCCTTTATTTTTGCCTGCTCGTCAAACCCTGAGAAAATCACAGTGTCCTTACTCACAGTGTCTATGATCTGCTCGTTTCTTTTCTTGATGTCAATTATGGCATTCCTGAGTTTCGGAGCGTCAAAAGGCGCACAGGCGCTCTTTGCAAGCTCTGCACCTGCCTTCCTGATCTCATCTTCGGTCGGCGTCTCTGTCTTGAAGCTCTCCTTCGCCTTCTCGAGCTTCTTATCAGGGTCAACTGCATCCAGAAGGCTGTTAATGATTTCTTTTAATGACTTCCCATCCGCAGCTTTCTGGATCTCTAACCTGTCTTTTTCTTCGATTTCCCTGTCCATCCTCGCAAGCCTTCCTGCCAGCGAGGTAATGGTATCCTCGTCCCTGCTCCCGAGCGCAACAGACACGACAAGTTTATCAAACGCAACACTTTTCTTCCGCTCAAGCGGTCTTGAATCTGTCTTATCGTTCTCGCACACGCCCACGGCATCTACTATCATAAAATGCGTCTTAGTGGAAGCGCCTGGAGTAATGGCTTTGAAATCTGTGGAAGATATCGTACGTGTCCCGCGCCCCTTCATCTGCTCAAAAAGCACGCGTGATTTGACATCATGCATGAACAGCAGGCATTCAAGCGGTTTGATGTCAGTACCTGTTGATATCATATCCACGGTCACGGCTATGCGAGGGTTGTAGGAATTGCGGAAGCTTGCGATGAGGTCTTCATGCTTCGCGCCTTCGGTTTTATAAGTAATTTTCTTGCAGAAATCATTACCCTTCCCGAACTCCTCTCTCATGATGTGTACAATATCTTCTGCATGGGAATCGTCCTTGGCAAACACAAGGGTTTTCGGGATTTCCGCCCTTCCGGGGAATATCTCGGTAAAGAGCTTATCCCTGAACGTCCTGACCACAGTCCGTATCTGGTCTTTCGCAACTACACTACGGTCAAGGGGTATATCAAAATAGAGCCTCTTGAAAGACAGGGGCTTGATAGGGTTCTGCACCAGGCTAAAGCCAAGAAAGTGCAGATGTATATGATAAAGAAAAGAATTGAAAAGGGGAAAGGTATATGAATAAACGGAATTATTGTGGAGCCATACTAACTTATTGGAGGATATAGATCACATGGGAAAAACAGGCACAACAAAATGGGGCAGGGTGAAAGGCAGAAAAGGGAATGTTATAATGGTCCCCGAAGCCGAACTCGCCTACAAACGCCCGGGACCTGCGCAGCGATACACTTCCTCAGGCGCAAAGCGCAAGAAGATAAAGCGTTCGCCAAAGGCTGTTGTTAAGTAAATTTTTGATTTAGATAGATGCCTTCGCATCTGTCTATTTTTGGTTTCTGACAACATGTTAGAACCTGCTCAATTCCTGTTCAGTGAAAATATTAATATATATTTCCAGAGTCTTGGTAATCCTTTCTTTGATAAGCTATTTAAAGCTATAACCACTATCGGCAGCGGGTCTGCATATATCCTTATTGCATCGCTCTTATATTGGTGTTTTAGCAAAAAAACAGGTATAAGAGCAATGTACGTCATCCTTTTTTCAGCATTCGCTGCAATATTTGCAAAAAACCTGTTCGCTATGCCAAGACCGCCTGAGTACCTTCATAAAATCCAGGAGAATGAATTCGGATTTCCGAGCGGTCATGCCCAGGTCTCCTCGGGATTCTGGGGGTATCTGGGCGGCAGGATTAAGAATCCGTGGCTTATCATCGCTGGTGTCATAGCAATTCTGTCCGTTTCATTATCACGGATTTATCTGGGCGTCCACTATACGGGCGACGCGGTGGGAGGAGTTGTATTCGGACTTTCAGTAGCATTAATTTCCTTAAAAACCGAATCTATAATAACCAGTAAATTAGGAAAGTTGGATCGCATTTCAAGATATTTTGTTGCTGTGACGCTCCCTGTAATACTGGTAGTAATCGCCGCCACGCAGCATGGTTTTTTAAAAGAACAGGCGGAGATAGGACTGGTGATGGCAGGTATTGGTGTGGGCTACCTGCTGGAGGAAGAGCGTGTCAGGCTTACGGATGCGAAGAATAATAAACAGAGGATTAAAAGAGCAATTGTCGGAGTTGCAATATTGGGAATAATTTATTTGATTTCAAGCATGCTGCTCTTGATAAACCTCAATTTTACATTTTTTAAGTATGGAGCGCTTGGATTTGCCTCTGCCTTTATTGTCCCCTTGGTAATTACAAAGATGGAAGTTTAAAAATCAAAAATAGACCGAAGTATCAGCAATATATTTTGCTTCCTTTCCCGTATCCTGCGCACAGAGTACGGGAACCAGTTCTTTCCATAGGGGATGTAATCAACCAGAGTAAGACCCTTCTTTACAAGCTCATGTTTTAGCTCTTCTCTCACTCCCATCAGCATCTGGAATTCGAGCCTTTTATGGTGGGCTTTGTTAGCTTCGATTCTTCTATGTTGTGCGTCCACTAAATAATTCTCCGTAACCACGTCTTCTTCAATATAATGCCAAATATCTTGGCGTGGGTGCTGATGCAATTCAATATAGGATGCACAACCTTGGTTTTTCAGACGGTGACACGCCTTCGACCTCAACGATAAATCGGATTGTCAAAAAACACAATGGACAGATCAATGTCTTAAACGAAACATTTAGTGATAAAAGAATTTGGTTATGATGTGAATGAAGAGATCAGACCAATTCGAGATGA
>CAYSLW010000220.1:0-3619 GCA_964431955.1 uncultured Candidatus Methanoperedens sp.
GGAGAATCGCTGATTACAGCGGCTATGTCCTGATAGCAAATAGAATAAACTCTATCCCCACGACCACCAATACTCATGTTACCGAAATTTCTCTCATCACCAGAATTAATTATACAGTAGATATATTTTCCTTCAGACATACTTACCTATTGTTTAGTTATACACTATTCCTGTCCGTTTCTTATAACGAGTTCAACAAAATTAAAAGGCGGCGCGGGCCCCACGTATTTAAGCATATATCTTTCATCATATTTTCGGGTCAGGTTGTCAACAGCATCGTCAAATTCTATCTCTCTCAGGCGATCAACCAGAAAAGCTGAGTTAAGTACCATCTTATCACCAATAGCTTTGTTATTTCGAACAACTGTATAAATTGGTCTTAAGGCGTCAATGATCTCTTCAGCCTCTTCTGCTTTTTTTGCATCCAGAGCTTCTTTCACTGTTTTACCAAGACCCGCCTTTTCATCAACCTTATAAGATTTAATATTCCTGATCATTTTATTTCTCAGACTCTTTATAGTCTGATTAGACTCTACAATTTCTTTGAAAATGCTATCCATATCCTTCCAAAAAACTTTAAGCCCTAACTCCACTTTGTTATCCATCGACCTTAGCAGATTCTTAAACTCCTGGTATCTTTTCATCAAGAGGTTTCGTATTTCCTCGATACTGGTAGCAATGGTGCAAAACCTGAATGGGAGAACAGTATAATCCTCCATAACTTTTTCGACAACTTTTTCATGACCGATCAGATTTTTCCGACTGATTTCATATTTTGTCATGGGCGTGGAACTAATTACACAAGCAAGATCCCGGTAGCAAAGAGTATGTACCTCATCTCCTCTGCCGCCAATACCCAGAGGACCAAAATTTCTCTCATAAGCGTCTTCAATAATACAATAGAGATATTTGCCTTCATTATACATAAAAAAGCTTCTCCTGCTAATTAGCGATTATCTATTCTCGTTCCCGCGATATCGAAGCGGTCAACAACAAATGAATTCACAACATCTTCCTTCCTGAAAGAACACCTGCCATCAGAACAATAATTCTTCAATATCTTATAAGCACGCTGGATTTCCTCGAATCTCTTTTGAGCCATCTGGTTAGAAGAAAATTGATCCGGATGTTTCTCTTTTACCAAATTCCGGTATGCACTTTTAACATCCGTTAGTTTTGCCTCTTCACACAATTCAAATAATTTTCTCGCATGATCAATCTGCTCAAAATCCGCTTTCTTCACTTCGCAGGTTGCAAAGCTGTATGGTGGCAGTGGACCCACACAGCGAAAATTTATATTCTCGTTATATTGCTTATCCAACTTATGCAACATTCTATCAAAACTCTTTTCATTACTTTTTTCTAATAGAAATGCACAATTTAAAATCATTGAATCATCCATAACATCGTTTACCTGATATTCGATGGATACCTTACTCAGGTAATTTAATATCTCATCTTTAAGTTTATTCCGTTTCTCACTTAGGGCTGAATGGATCATAGCTCCTATTCTTACTCTATCCTGGAAAGTTTTATCAAGAGGCTTTTTGGCTATCTCCTCTTTAAAACTCTTTATTTTTTCATCTTCTTCACTAATCTTTTTAATGACCAAATTCAAATCATTCCAGGTCGCAGCTAAATCCAGTTCAATTTTATTTTCCATTGATGAAAGTAATTCTTCAAATAGATTACAACCCTTTTCCAACATTACTCGCACCTCATCATCGCTATTTAATAGTGTCCCAAACTTCATGGGAATAACGGTATTCTCTTTCATCATCTTTTCAATAGTGGACTGATGCTTCACCAGATTCTCCGCTAACTCTTCTTTGCTTAGAGAATGATAATCCATCCATGCTGAATCACTCAACACACATCCATTCCCGTGATTAAAAATCACACGAGCGCCATCCTTTAGAACATTCTCAACTAAGCTTATTTGTTTTTTTTCACTTCCTTTAATAACTCCGTAAATATATTTAAATACTTTTTCACTCATTTTTTACTCTCCATGGATTTGAATGCTTCATGAAAGTGTCTTAAACAAATTTCAAACTTCTCAACGTTTTCCTTTGCTTTATCTCCTTCATTCTCTAAAAATTCCCTTATAGCAAAAGAAGAAGCCTGTCTGACAATATCTTCAATGTCTGCCCCGCTGCAGTCTTCGGTTTTCTCAGCTAATTCATCCGGATCAATGTCTTTTCCCAGGGGTTTGCCGCGTGTATGAATCTCGAAAATCTTTTTCCTAACATTCCTATCAGGTATGGGCAATTCCAGAATAACATCGAATCTTCCAGCCCTTAGTACCGCAGGATCAATCATATCCAACCTATTTGTAGCTGCCAGAACAACAACCCCTTTCAATTCTTCAATTCCATCTAATTCCGTTAAAAACTGGCTGATGACCCTTTCTGTTGTGCGGGTTGAATCTCCACCACCCATTCCTCTAATTGGCGTCAGGGCATCAATTTCATCAAAAAAAAGTATGGTAGGCGCTGCCTGCTTGGCTTTTTTGAAAACATTGCGAATTCCTTTTTCGCTTTCCCCTAAAAATTTACTCATAAGGGCTGGTCCCTTAACCGATATAAAATTCACACCGCTCTCGTTTGCCACGGCTTTTGCCACCAGAGTCTTTCCCGTACCGGGAGGACCATAAAGGAGAATACCTTTTGGGGGTCGTGTATTGGCTTTCTCAAAGAGCTCAGGATATTTCAAGGGCCATTCTATGGCTTCCATGAGTTGCTGTTTAACATTTTCAAGTCCTCCCACATCTTCCCATCCGACATCAGGCACTTCAACAAAGAACTCTCTAATTGCAGAAGGTTCAACTTCCTTTAGAGCCTCAGTAAAATTTTCAGACGAAATTTCCAACTCTAATAAAGTCTCATAAGGAATTTCATCAAGCTGAAAGTCCACCATTGGTAATATCTTGCGCAGAGTTACCATAGCCGCTTCTCGGGCAAAAGCCTCGAGATCAGCGCCAACGAATCCATGAGTAATCCCCGCCAATTTCTCTAAAACCACATCACCGGTAAGAGGCATCCCACGTGTATGAATCTGCAAAATCTCAAGCCTTCCATTCTTGTCGGGAATTGGAATTGAGATCTCTCTGTCAAATCTTCCGGGTCTTCGCAAAGCAGGGTCTAAAACATCAGGTATGTTTGTCGCTCCAATTACAATTATCTGCCCCCGGGATTCAATACCGTCTAATAATGCTAAAAGTTGAGCAACAACGCGTTTTTCTACCTGTTTCTCACTTCCCAGTTCTTCTCTCTTGGGAGCAATTGAATCAATTTCGTCAATAAAAACAATTGCGGGCGCATTTTTTTGAGCTTGCTCAAAAACACTCCTAAGACGAGCTTCCGATTCTCCATAATACTTCGCCATTACTTCAGGTCCACTGATACTAATAAAGAAAGCGTCAGTCTCGTTTGCCACAGCCCTGGCAATCAATGTCTTTCCACATCCGGGAGGTCCGTGTAAGAGCACACCTTTCGGAGGATCAATTCCGAGTCTGTCAAAAACCTGTGGGAACCTTAAAGGCAGCTCAATCATCTCCCTGATACGCTGAATCTCCTTACCTAAGCACCCAATATCGTCATAAGAAATTTTTAACGCT
>CAYSLW010000221.1:0-3614 GCA_964431955.1 uncultured Candidatus Methanoperedens sp.
GTTTTGATAATCGCCGTGTTGGCGCTGGGTTGGTGTTTGAGACTATTGGGATAATTTCTATTCCTTCCTCCACGATATCATAGCAGTCCTCAGTTTATGCCTCAGCCAAAACGCATCGTTCTCTTCGACCAGATTCTCTGATAGATACAATCGCAGTCTTTCCTCATCATCGCCAGATACATTCATATAGGTCTTATAATGCTGAACAGCAGCATCGAGATCATAAAATCGCCTGTTATGGTATGCATCTATGATCTCAACGTTTGCGTATATGCCGAGCTTGTAAAGAATGTTGTAAAGACAAATGTAGTCAGGACGCAGTCCAGGCTTTTCCCGATTAAACAAAGACCAGAGCGATTTGCCATCTTTTTCGTTTCTGCGTCCTGCAATGATAAAGATGTAAACACTGCCCTTCGAAGCGTTGTTCATCTTGACAAGTGCAGTTTTAATATCTTTCATGGCACTAAGCGAATGAGAAGCAATAACAACGTCATACGCCCCTGCTTCTATGTCTTTTCCTATTTCTACGTCTTCCCATTTCTTGTTTAGATATGCTATGTTTGTCAGATTCTCCTTTGATGCATTCTCCTTCAGGCGAGCAATCATACCATTGGATGGTTCTACTGCGGTCACACCATTCACAATCATTGCAAGCGGTATTGTAGCAGTGCCCGGACCAGCACCGATGTCAAGAACCATGTAATCTTCCTTTCTTTCAATTCTTGAGAGGATCATTCCTGCACGGTCGCTCTGCCGCACCAGTTCTTCAAACCAATCAACTCGACCGTCCCAGTATTCAGGCATTCCACTGCGTTGTCCCCAATGAGACTGTTCTATCGACTTATTCCACATTTCCGCCCAATCAAAATCTTCTATTGTTTTCATTTCATTCATAACTCTTTCCATTTTCACCTCCATTTATTCTTACAGGTCTTATAGGCACGATATAAGGGATTCCGTTGCTATTGTTCACTTCAGCTTCCACACCATAAACGCATTTTATATTATCTGGTGTGAGAATAGAAACCGGGTTACCCGCAGCAAAAATCTTACCGCTGTTCATCATTATTATCCTGTCCGTGTATCGTGCAGCTAAATTAAGGTCGTGGATAGCCATTATCGCCGAGATCCCCTTCTCTTTTACGATGGTTTTTATGATGTCCATCACTTCAAGCTGGTGTCTGATGTCGAGGTTAGAGGTAGGCTCATCGAGCAAAAGGACTTCAGGCTCCTGTGCGAGTGCTCTTGCAATGAAAACTTTCTGCTGCTGACCGCCGCTCAGCTCATTAATGTCACGCATGGCGAGATGTTCAATATTCATCATCTGCAGCATATCTAAAACCTTCTCTTCGTCTTTTTCGCTGCTGCGCCAGCTCAGATGAGGACGTCTGCCCATGAGAACAACATCGAAGACCGCAGCGGGGAACGAATGGTGACCGCTTTGCGGGATATACCCTAATTTCTTTGCGAGTTCCATTCTGCGCATCTCTTTTGTCTCCCTTTCATCCAGCAGTATGCTTCCTTTCTGTGGAGCTAAAATCCTGTTTATACATCGGATCAGCGTGGATTTTCCTGTTCCATTCGGACCCACGATACCGAGCATCTCGGATTGAGCAAGCTCCAGGCACACACTCTTAAGCACAGGCACGCTTGCATAGCTGAATTCCACATCTCTTACTTTTAGTTTCATTTTACCAATACTCCTTCCTTCCTCTTCTTATTATCAGGTAAAGGAACAAAGGACCTCCAAGGCAGGATGTTATTATTCCTACAGGTAGAATAACGGGTGCTATGATCGTTCTTGCAATGGTGTCACAGCCGAGCAAGAAAGCCCCTCCAAAAAGACCCGATGCAGGGACTAAAAACCTGCTATCCCCACCAATAACCATGCGGCACATATGCGGAGCAACCAGACATACGAATCCAATGGTTCCTGCGAAGGCTATGATAGAAGCGGTCAGGAGAGAGGAAACTACCATTATGAAGATTCTGCTTCGTTCGACATTAACGCCGAGGCTCTTTGCAGTCTCGTCTCCTGCACCCATTACGTTGACGTCCCACGACTTCCACATAAGAGGGAAGAAGCAGCCTGCAAGAGCAATAGATACAAGTAGTATAGTATTCCATGAAGCCCTTCCGAGGTCCCCAACCATCCAGAAATAAGCGTGCTTCATCGCTTCTGATTCTGAAAAATACATTAATATCGTTGTTGCCGCACTGAAGATATACATCATTGCAATACCTGCGAGGATCATAGTTTCAGGCGTTGCTCTCCTGAAACGTGTCAATCCGACAATAATAAAAGTAGGGATTAGAGAAAAGATGAATGCATTTCCTATTATTAAATATTCACCGCCGACAATACCTTTGCCTAAAAGAATGGCGATAGCAGCGCCAAATCCAGCGCCTGAAGATATACCGAGCGTATAGGGGCTTGCAAGCGGATTTCTTAATATGCCCTGCGTCATCGCACCTGCGATTGCAAGCCCTATTCCAGCGAGAACGCCCATTAAGATGCGTGGGAGTCTCAAATCCCAGATGACGATCTCCTTTGTCGTCTCTGGATTTTGAAATAGACCCTGAAAGATTATTGAGTATACTTCTGTGACTGTAATAGGATAAGAGCCGAGAGTTGCGGATATGCCTGCGAATATAAAAATTAAGATGAGGGAAGAAAGAATGAAAATGATTTTTCTCCCGATAAACTTCTTGTATTGCTCTTTTATTGCTGTTCTCTTAAGACTGGTTTCTGATGGCATGATAATATCACCAGAACCATGCTAATAAAAATACAAATAATACCACGATACTGTTCATTATGAGCGTTGATAGGCAGAGTATCTGCATCCCAATTTTTGGTCCGAATATACCAACATAATATGGCACAAAATACTTTAGCGAGGTAGTAATGCTTGTAAGCACATTCCCTACCAATAAGGTTATTACTATGTCCTTAGGCATGAGTTCACCTGTGGATAAAAGCCCGCTTGCCATTGTATAAGCCGCAACCGGGTTTGCAAACTGCGCCGCAATTATGCCAAACCCGGAGGCAGGTATTGGAAGATGCATGCCTGCACTGCTCAGGTAATCTGTCAGAACATCAAAGGCTCCAGCCTTTATCAGGAATGCTGCGAGGAACATCATTGGTATTGTGGTTATAACTATCTTCTTTATCGTGCCCCTGGATGTTTGTAAACTCAACCTCAGGGCATCGCGCAGAGGCGGTCTGTTTATAGTTTTTTTATCTATGTTGCAATAGTTGCTACGCAGCAAGAACCTGCCCGCAAGCATAATGAGAAATGTTTTTACAAAACCCACAGCCATCAATATTAGAAAATATATCATTCCCACAACTCCGAGAAGGGGGAGAAGCACAGGAAGCATATAGCGCCAGTGGTTCACTATGGCAGGAAACGAATTCATTAAGCAGGCTATGAATAACTCAGGCTTTCCCAGCAATTTTTTATTATAATACGCTGCAAGCATTGCATTGGCAGAAGTGGCAGAAAGAAATGCAGTCATGAAGCTTGCTCCGCACTCGCTCCTTAAGTGAGCGAATCTTGCTATGGGATTGGCAAGAAAGGCAACCTTATCCACGATTCTGAGAGCAACTA
>CAYSLW010000222.1:0-3596 GCA_964431955.1 uncultured Candidatus Methanoperedens sp.
GATAATAAAAAGTCTCGAATTTATCCAAAATCCAACGGTTTATTGACGGTATAGAATAAAGGTGGATTTTAATCGCTTGTACTATATAGGTAGAAAATAATTAATTGGTCTCAGCCTCATGCAAGGAGTTTTAACTGCCATATAAGATATAATCCAATGTCTTTCCCCTGATTGATGTCCTGTTAATAATATCCTCCTTATCCTTAAACGGTCTTCCCTTTAATACCTCAGTCACCTGTTTTTCCCCTATGCCAGGAAGCATCTGAATAATTTTCAATGGTAGGCGATTTATATCAACAGGCACCGGTACTCCTGTTATCGACCTGCGACCGTGGTCTATAACCATTATATCGAAGTTTTTGCTTAATTCAAGTTCCATGGGGATGCCCACGAGAAGCGGGTATGTTGCGAGCTGCCGCCCGAATGTTATCCTGCCATAGACTTCCGTACGCACATCCTTCAGTACCGCCCCTCTGGGAGCAACACGGCGCAGCATGGGAAGGTCTATCTCGTTTCGGATTTTTTCCTTACAGCGCAGGAATAGCTCCTTGTGTTTTTTGAGCGTCTCATCAAAACCGTACATCGGCGTGCCGGCGAAGGTCATCACCTGCCTGATATTCACCCTGCGCACCATGAGACCGCTATCCAACACTTTTTTGAGGAATTCAAAGTTCAGCTCAAACGTCTTTTCTGTCTCGCCTTTTAATCCGTGCACGAAGTTTATCCCGGGCAAAAGCTCGGGAAGACCGCTAGCTCCCCGCGCCGCTCCGACCTCGTTTAAGAGTTGTATAGCCTCAAAGACCTCATCAGGAGATGCCTTCAGATCGTTCGCCTTTATCACATCCGGGTCGGCGCTTTCCATTCCCAGCGCAGCCACATCCCCGGATGTATGGTATTTCACAATGATTCCTGCAATCTCGCGCGATTCGTCTGGATGCCTTGCAAGCGTGGCAGGATTGGCATTGTCCATATGAAGCACTTTGAGTTCTGGCGCTGCATGTCGTATCCCCCGGTATAGTTCCTTGATAGCCAACGGGCGGGGGTTCCCATCCTCTGCCTGATACATGAATAAATCAGGCTGCCTGCCTATCCTGAAATACCTTGCACCGTGAGCATAGAGCGCCGAAACTTCATTAATAATATCCTTTATTTCGCGATAATCAGGTTTCCCATAAAACGGTTCGGTGCAGAAAGAACAGTGCGAATGACGAGGGCAGCCGCGATATGTCTCAAGCTCGCACATCACGTAAGGATAATCGGGATGCTGGTGGATAATGAAAGCGCCCTTTTCACCCCATCTTCCTATCTCGGATGTGGTTCTCATCCTGTGCTGCACGCTATCAGGGTCTTTTAGATTATCCAGCACATCGTAAACGAATGCCTCGATGTCTTTTTTTGCAAGAGCAATACCCGGCACTGCCAACGCCTTTGCCGATGAGCCCCCCTCTTCACCAAAACCCAGCCTGATAGGACCTCCTATTATCTTCATACCTTCCAGATGCGAAAGCTCCCTGATTTCATTCCGGGTTATTGGATCCGCTCTTAAGTATTTTCCGGGCACTGTCATCCCTGCAATAATAACGATAAGGTCAAACTGGTAAGGCTCTCTGTGCCGGCGCATCTGGTCTATGGTGCGGTAGAAAATATCCTGCGGCTTTACCCCCTTTTCAACAAGAGCGCCGGCTATATACCTGGGATAGGGCGCCATATACGGCGGAACGCCCAGGCATGCAGGTTCATCCACATAGCCGTCAATTATGAGAACGCGCATAGGTTATCTTTATAGTGCTTCAATTTAAATTAATCATTCCCATGAATGATATTTTTGATTTAGCATACAAAGCCCTTGAGCTTACACAAAAGGGCGGAGCAGATGAAACTGAGATTTTTTGTGTAAAGGGCAGGTCTATTACAGTGGACGTCCAGCGTGACGTCATCGACCTTGCGAAAGAAAGTCTTGTTTCAGGCATAGGGATAAGGGCTATTGTGAATGGCGCAGTGGGTTTTTCAAGTACCAACGACGTGGAGCGCATTGAAGAGGCTTGCGCTTTAGCGGTGAAATCCGCTAAAGTCAGAGGCAGCGACCCGCAATGGTCAGGGCTTCCAGAAAAAAGTAAGCCCGCTAAAGTCAGCGGTATTTTTGATAAAAAGCTTGCAAATATCGAAATCGAATCATGCATTGATTATACTTCCGAGATGATTAAAGGAGCGCAGTCCGTTTCTTCTGTCAAACCCACTTCGGGACATTTCGTATGCGTAAGCTCGACTATACTGATTTTGAACTCAAACGGGGTTGAGATTGAGGAAGAGGATACCATCATAGAGGCTTCAGCGGATACCATCACTAAGGATGCTCCGTTATCAACTGCTTCTGAATTTGATATGTCAAGGAAACTGGACATTGATTTCTATAAGCTGGGAGAGAGGGCTTCGATACTCGCCATGCGGTCGCAGAACGGCGTAGGCACGCAAACACGCGATTGTGCCGTTCTTCTTGAACCCTTAGCTTTTGCAGATATCCTGGAGAATACGCTTGTAGCTTCGCTAAATGCTGACAACGTACAGAAAGGACGGTCATCCCTCATAGGGAAAATGGATGCCGCGATTGGTGCGGAAGAACTGTCCATTATCGATGACGGAACGCTTGCAGGAGGTCTTGGGACGTCTTCATGCGATGACGAGGGTACGCCGTCTAAGAGAACTCCCGTTGTGAAGAAGGGGGTACTGTCATCTTACCTTTACGATTGCTACACCGCAGGGAAGGAGAAAAGAGAAAGTACTGGCAATGCCGTTCGCGCATCCTTCACTTCCACGCCTTCGATTGGCACGCGCAACCTGATAATTGAACACCCTTCCTCTGATATTATTGCCGAGATTCAGGACGGAGTGATTGTGCATACGTTAATCGGGGCGCATACGGCGAATCCAATTTCTGGCGACTTTTCTGTAGAGGCGAGAAATTCATTCTTGATAAAAAACGGGGAGATTGCCTCACCCATTAAATCCATGATGATTTCAGGGAATATCTTCGATGTGCTTAACAATATTGACGGTGTAGGAAAGGATGTAAGGAAGGTGGGGAATGTTATCACGCCTACGGTGAGAGCGTCAAAGATGAGGGTTGTTGGATAATCATATAATAGATAAACTATAATTATGCCGTACAAGTACATAGAAGACGTTGCAATTGCAGATGTGGCTTTTGAAGCCGAGGGAAAAACTATCACTGAGCTATTCGAATCCTCGGGTTTTGCATTAACAAATGCCATGATAAAGGACTTGAGGCAGATAGAGCAAAAGGTGGATAAAAGTTTTGAGGTTGAGGCTGAGGATGTGGAGATGCTTTTGTTCAATTTTTTGCAGGAGCTGATTTTTTACAAGGATGCTGAGCGGTTATTGTTTAACAAATTTGATCTGGATATTGAGCAAAAAGAAGGCGGATGGCATCTAAGCGCAAAAGCCTATGGGGAAGAAATTGATCGGGAAAAGCAAGAACTGCTTGCCGATGCAAAGGCAGTCGCGCTGCATCAGTTTAAAGTAGAGGAGACTGTGCAGGGATGGCGGGCTATGGTGATTGTGGATGTTTGAATAAGTGA
>CAYSLW010000223.1:0-3585 GCA_964431955.1 uncultured Candidatus Methanoperedens sp.
GTGAGTTCGTTGTTAAATTCTCCAGTACATCGCTGGCACGCAAAGTAATACGACGGCGCATTGGGTTTTGCGGAGGCGCCACAAATTAATTTAGTGCGATCTATAAATTTCAGACAGGATTTACAGGATTAACAGGATTAGTAAAAATTTATCCCGTAAATCCTGTTATCCTGTCGAATCGGCGCCTCCGCCTGTAATTTTTTATGAAAATAAGTGTTTGTTTTGCTTAGAATTAGAAAATAAAGAATTTTATCGAAATTGCCACAGGCTCATATCAAAGCCCAAAGATTAGCTCATGTGCGCCTCATTTCTCCTTGCTTTTAAGCACAACACGGTCTATAGTAATCTTTGCGTTCTTGAAAACAAGTTTAACGCCCTCGCCCCCAAACTGAAACGGCAATGAAGGCATTCCTACAGGCATTGTCATGACAGGCGCAGGCACAGACCATGCAGCCTCGGTTGGCGCTGCCTCAGGAGCAGCTTCTTCCTTTACCCAGCGCTGCATTACAGGATGCTGTTTTTTCTCAAGATACTCCCGCAGGGTCTTTAAGTCGCTAACTTCATCTTCAGTTGGTATTTTATCCACAAGCTCGGCAGGCATATCTGCTTTTATTTTTCCCTTCAGGTTCTTGGGCATCCACACAACCCTGCTCCAGCCTCCGTCAGCCTGTATAAATTTGGGCGAGCGGAAATAATTCACACCAACGCCCAAAAATCCTATTATCTGCTTTCCTCCGCCTGTCTGTCCAGCCATCGTGGAGAACGCAAGCCCGTTTGGCGCATTGCCGCTGAAATCCCTGTCCACCCATCCTATGCCGTCCACTTCTGGGATGTAGAACCCTACAACCTCAAAGCATCCGCAGCTTGTGTGCGGGAAATCGAAGAACGAATGTATCTTGATGCGTGAGTATTCACCGCCTGATAGGGATGCAGCCTTCTCATTCACGCCTGAATATTCCCCGCCTTTTTCATCAATGACTTCACCTTTAGGAATAGCAAACTGCGGACCTTCCGGGTCAACCTTCGCCGCTGCGCGCCCGTCAAACCAGTTTATAGCGCCGCATAAGGATATCCTGTCAGGCGTCACCACGCACACATTGGTTGGCGCGAAGCTCTGGCACAACGTGCATCCGTAGAACACGTCAACGTCCTCGTCATGGAGACCGCGCGTCCTTGCATCCCTTGTCTCATAAACTTTGAGAGTTTCTGCCCTCTGTTTCTCCACTTCCTCACGGTCGGTGATGTAAGTGGCTTCGATTTTCTCAATAAATGGCAGTTCATTCTTGAAAAGCATCATCGTGGCTTTAGCTATCTGTTCAAAAGACCCAAGCCCTTTTTTTATTGCATCCTTGTTTATCCTCACCCAGATATCGTAGCGCTGGTTTAAGTGCATGTACCCCTGGATATAATTCTGGAAATCATGGTTGCGACGCTCCACGATCGCTTCAAGGTCAGTTTCCACCAGTTTTCCTGCGATGCGGTATATCATCGCATAAGGGTGGCGTGAGCCCTCCTGCATCTCGGAGATGTCGGGTCCTATGAGCGTAAACTTTCCATCTTCGATTTCATTCACACCTGCGGCTCTTACAAGCTCAAATCCCTTTGACTTTGGACCTGCAAGTTCAACAAACATATCATCTTTTCGTACGCGTTCACCCTCGAACATGGGTGAGATTTCAAATGGGAATTCGTTTGCCATGATTTTCCTCTTAGTTTTTCGCTTTTTCCTATTTTGGTAACTCGGCTATAACCTCATCAAGCGCTGCAATGAACACATCGTCCTTGAGATTGCCGAAGGACATATCAGCGTTCGGATGGTAGTATTTATCTATGGATATTACCTTTATTTTCGAGAAATTCTTGAGCGCAGATATTGCCTGCGAAGCATAATAATATGTTATCCCGAAGAAAGCCACAACATCGTAGCCTCCTTTTCCATCCAGCCCCTGCCAGGAAGGGTCGCACAGGTAAGAAGCAAGGGCGTGCATGTTGATGTAATAAGCATCAAGCCCTTTATCAGCCAGCGATTTATAGGAATTGCCAACCGCTGCTATAGGTATTCCTTTTTTCCCTATAGCAATCACCCTCGAAAGCACCTCCCCGTTGTGAATCTGAGAACCGACGATAAGCAGAGGTCTTTTCGCTCTGGCAAGCATTTTTCCTGATACGGAAGGCATCACTGCCCTTGCCATTTTCGGTCCAGGGATGTTCCCGGTGTCAAAAGGCACAGCCTGCCTTGTTGTATCTATAACCGGTTTTTCCTGCACAGGCGCCTCTTTTGGCTTTTCGGATTTTATCGGTTTTGTCATTTCTTAACCTCCTTGCAGAGGCGGGGCACGTTAGTGGGCTGGAACGAGACATCCACTTTCCGAAGAGGTCCTTCGATAATCTTCTTCTTCTCCCAGTCTATCTTCCATCCTCTCTCCTCAAGCAGCTTCATGAGCGGCTCGCGCTTTGCCACAGGGAGGTCATGTTCGCTTCGCACATAGATATGCCAGTCGTCTGGTATCTTTTTGAGGTATTTTTCGCTTAATTCAATGTAGTGAGTGAGCTTGATGGCTCGTCCCAGGCTGTTATCGCTGGGTCTGAAACACAGCTTCGCTATCAACGGCATAAGCTCTTCTTTGGTCTCTGCCGTTATCATGAGATGCTCAGGCGCAGGTTCGACATTGACCACCGAGCCGTCCCTTGCATCCATTACGTTCCAGTCCTCTTTCCTGTAAGGCTTGCCTATGAAAGCGCGCCTGTACTTGGTGCCGTGCGGTCCTGTAACGACGGGTATGCCGAGTCTGTTGCAGCCTGTGGCAATAGAAAAGGCTTTCTGCGAGTAGGCGCCCCACGCTATCCCCACCGCTCCTATTCTATTGAGCACGTAATCTGCAATCTCTTCCCAGTTGCCTTTGGTTTTTCTTCCTGCAAATATGGAAGCCACTTTTATGGTGGTTGCAGATATATGAGCGTTCGAAACGCATGAGCCTGTGTTCAGAAGGTTGCCTTTGATAAACCTCCCGGGGTAGCGCTCATAAAGGGTTTTCCCTTCCTTATCCTTGTACATCCCTATATCCATCGCAGCGCAGCCTGATGATATGATAATATAACTGCGCTGTATCATTTCTTCCACAATATCATAAACATCCTTCGTACCGTCAGGATAATTTGGACATCCCACAAAAGCCAGCACGCCAGGCGTGGTGCCCAGCACAAGATTCCTTCCCTCTTCGCGTATCTCAGGGTCGCCTATCTGTCCTCTTCCAATCCTGACTTTACCTCTTTCTTCACGTATTACCCGCTGGGATGCCTTCTCAATAACATTCAGTATAGGGATATGCGAGGGACAGCTAAAATCGCATCTACCGCAGCCCACGCATTTGTCGTGGAGTATCTCAAACGGCGATATGTCGCCATTGACAGCCGCCGCCATCGCGTCTGATATAGGCAAACTCTGCGGGCAGTCGCGAGTGCACTGAAGGCATTTTGTGCATTTTGCAACGAGCTTTTTGAATTCCTCTTCGCCTGGAAGTGCAGTGATACCTTTGGCTTTCCTTATCGGTCCCATCTTCATGGCAAGTTTTGGAACCAATTCCC
>CAYSLW010000224.1:0-3574 GCA_964431955.1 uncultured Candidatus Methanoperedens sp.
GCAATTGAGGATTACCTTAAAATCGGGCTTAACAGAAATGTTGGCGCAATGCTTTTAATTGAAGTAGACGGCCAGCAGGGCTCAGTTGATATTGAAGCTGAAGTCATAAAAAAAGTCTGCGCGCAAAATAATGCCCTATCCTGCAAACTGGCAGCATCTGAAAAGGAAAGAGATGTTTTATGGTCGGCAAGAAGAGCAGCGCTTTCTTCACTTGCAAGGATAAAACCCTCAACCATACTTGAAGATGCAACTGTGCCAAGAAGCAGGATTGTAGAACTTGTTGAAGCAGTGAACAATATCGCAAAAAAATATGACATTATGATTGGTACATTCGGCCATGCAGGTGACGGCAATCTCCACCCGACGATACTTACGGACCTGAGAATTAAGGAAGAAGAGAAAAAGGTTGAGAAGGTAATTGAAGAAATTTTTATTGAAACCGTTAAACTTGACGGAACCCTGTCGGGAGAGCATGGGATAGGACTTACCAAGGCAAGATTTTTAAAGCTTGAAATTTCAGATGAAGTTTACAAGCTTATGAAAAAAATAAAGCATGCGCTTGATCCAAATAATATCTTAAATCCTGGGAAATTGTTCGTGGATTAATAATAAAATTACTCATGGAAAATAATCATAGGAAAATAAACGATGTCAAAAACTAAAATTTCAGAAAAAGATGACGAGTTATTTGCCTGCAGCAGGTGTGGCGCCTGCCTGGCAGTTTGTCCGGTCTATAAGCAAACATTAGATGAAGGAGTTGCCCCAAGGGGCAAGTTAAGCCTTATAGAAGCCGCTGCAAATAATAAGATTGCTATTTCCGAAAAGCTTTCTCAAAAAATTTATACGTGCACGCTTTGTAATTACTGCACAACAGAATGTCCAAGCGGTGTAAAGGTTGATGAGCTTTTCAAAGCAGTGAGAGGCGATCTCGTTGAAAGTAAAAAATATCCCGAAGTTTTGGATTACCTTAAAAGTAAGATAGAAAAAGCATACAACATTACATTTGATACCAACCAGGGAAGGCTTGACTGGATAACGCAGCAACCTGATGCAAAGGTGGAAGACTTCCTTAAGGAAACTGCAGATGTCCTATATTTTGTCGGCTGTGTTTCGTCGTTTTCACCCCGTTCCTTTCCCATACCACGTTCGATAACACAAATCTTTAAAAGAGCGGGAGTGGATTTTACATTGCTTGGTGAAGATGAATGGTGCTGCGGGTTTCCTTTATACAGCTCTGGCATGAAAGACGAAATTGTAAGACTTGCAGACCATAATATAAGAAAAGTGAAGGACAAAAAAGTAAAACTGCTGGTTGCTTCCTGTCCATCCTGTTATCATACCTGGAAGCATGATTATCCGAAAGTAGCAAATGAAAAAATAGATTTTGAGATAATGCATATATCCCAGTATTTACATGCGCTTATCAAGGAAGGCAAAATAAAACTAAATGCCATAAATGCCAGAGTCACTTATCACGACCCTTGCGATCTCGGCAGGAATTCAGGTATTTTTGAAGAGCCGAGGGAAGTTATAAAAAGCATTGAAGGTATAGATTTTGTCGAACTTCCGTCCGCAAGACTTCAGGCAAACTGCTGCGGCGGAGGTGGTAATCTTGAATCTTTAAATCCGGGACTATCTTCAAAAATTGCAGAAGCCAGAGCTACCGAAATTATAAGTACCGGAGCAGAAATAGTGGTATCATCATGCCAGCAGTGTGAAAGAACAATCAGTACTGCGCTAAAGAAGAAGAAAGGCGAGATAGATTACAGACTCAAGGTAATGGATATTTCAGAGCTGATTTTGCAGAGTATGTTATAACAAATTTCAATAAACCAAGGAGGCAAATCATGCAAATCGAAAGCTATAATTTTCCCGATGATTTATATTATGAAAAAAATCATTTCTGGGCAAAGAAAGATGCTGGCGGGAATGTTATTTTTGGCGCTACCGATTTCTTTCAGAAACTTGCAGGAGAGATAGTATTTATAGAACTGCCGGCCAAAGGCGCAAAAGTCCAGCAGAGTCAGTCATTTTCTTCCCTCGAGTCAGGCAAATGGGTTGGTAAGGTTTTTGCTCCTGTTTCCGGAGAAATCGTTGACTCAAATGGCGAACTTGATGATTCACCCGAGCTTATAAACCAGTCTTGTTATGATGAAGGCTGGATTGGTAAAATCAAGCCTTCGGACCTGGACAGCGAGCTTGCAAATCTCATGAAGACTGGGCCTGATTTTGAGAACTTTATAAAAAGTGAAATGCAAAAGCATAAGAAATGAAAAATAAAATTAAGATAGACGTAGAGCCTATCGGAAAAAGGATTTTTCTTGACGGGCCTGAAAATACTTTGGACGCTATCAGGGAAACTAACATCGGGATAAAATCTGTTTGCGCAGGAAAGGGAAAATGCGGAAAATGCAGGATTATACTACTGGATAAATCCAGGAATGCTCCCAACGAGCGGGAACAAAAAGTACTTACCAGTTATGAAATTGAACATGGCGTCAGGCTTGCATGCCAGCAGATTTTTGATAAAAATACCACAATTTACATACCTGCATCTTCACTTACGGAAGAACAAAAACTGCAGGTTACTGGTGTTGAAACAGAATTTGAGCCGGACCCAACATGCAGGAAATATTATATTGAACTTTTGCAACCAACTCTTTCTGATATGGACTCAGATTTTAGCCGTATAAAAAAGTCATTGCATGATAAATATGGGCTCGATATTAAAACAATTGATTTTAAGGTATTGCACGATATGCCTGCAGTGTTGAGAGAAAATTCCTGGAAAGCTACAGTTTCAGTCAGGAATGGTGAAATTATCCTGATAGAAGGCGGCGATAAAGCTACTAGAAATTTTGGTGCGGCGATAGATCTGGGAACAACAAAGATTGCAGTTCTGCTTGTTGACCTTCTTTCAGGAAAAACTATTGATAAAAAAGGTGCGATGAATCCGCAGATAAGCTTTGGCGAAGATGTAATGAGCAGGATTAATTTTGCCATGCAGAGTGCGGAAAACCTGCAAAAAATACAGAGTGTGGTTATCGAGCAAATTAATAAAACTATTGGTGAACTTGCAGACAATAATGGTTTGAGCACAAGTGAAGTACTTGAGATTGTGCTTGTTGGCAATACTGCGATGCACCATCTTTTTTTAGGCTTGCCCGTAAAGCAGCTGGGGGTTGCCCCATTCGTTTCATTAACCGATAATCCGATAGACATAAAAGCAAGAGACCTTGGCATAGGTATTGCGGCAGGCGGTTACATTTACCTGCCGCCGCCAATTGCAGGTTTTGTTGGTTCAGACCATCTTGCGCTGATAGTTGCAACAAATATTGCAGAAATGAAAGGCAATTATCTGGGTATTGATATTGGCACGAACACGGAAATTGTTTTAAAAAGCAGTAATGGCCTTGAAAGTGTTTCAACTGCATCAGGGCCTGCTTTTGAAGGAGCCCATATAAGGTTTGGAATGAGGGCAGCATCCGGGGCTATTGAGCGGGTAATCATAAACCCAAAAACCTGTATCCCCGAAATCCAGACAATAAATGATAAAAAGCCGGTCGGTATTTGT
>CAYSLW010000225.1:0-3508 GCA_964431955.1 uncultured Candidatus Methanoperedens sp.
AGACAACCACATCCTCTAACGGAACCTATGCATTTACAGTTCCTTATTCAACGCTTGGTCATATTCCCGGAGAGACGCAGTTCGATACCATGCCAGCAGAACCTTATACCATAACAGCAGGCAGCATCTCAAAGCAAATTGACATCAGTGAAAAGGATGTGCTTGAAGGTGGGACTATCACCCTTGATTTGATTTAGTCAAAAATCTGTATATATTATTGGCTGTGCAATAACCCTACCACAGTTTCAAAGCCTTGTTGCAGGGTGCATCATTTCCCGGAGTGCATTCATGTGCTGTAGGCGGCGTACATCCTTTGGAATCATCGCCTCAAAAGCCCGGAAAAAACGGTTTTACATGCCCCCGCAGTTTGGCTTTGCGCAAGCTCACCATAAAAATCCGAAAAGTATCAGCGGGATTCCTTTTTCTAAATTTCCGGGCTGCGAGAGAACAAACCTGCTGCCTGAAATTCCCTTCAATTGCTTTCTTGTTTTCCCAGCCCCGCCTATTTCAAATATGATTTTTTCGTTTTTATGGAACACGACATAATCCGGCAGTTTTTCGCCTCTTGCGCTTTTCAGATAATTGATTTCCACATCGACATTCAAGAGATGGTGGACAAAAAATTCTTCCCTGATAGCCCCAGTGATCTTGTCATCCTCTGTGCCTTCGGAAAAATATGACCTGAAAGGGAGCCTGTAAAGGATTTTCGGCTCTCGGGTCACATTCGAGCCGTATGGCAGCATGACCTTCAAAAGAAATGCCTGTTCCAATAATCCGATATATTCCTGCACCTTATATTTTGTTATTCCCGTATTGTGGGATATTACAGAATAATTGCAGACATCAACCGGGGAGCGGCTTATGAACCGCAGCATATTGCCGATATTGATTATATCCTCCCTGTTCAGCTTTCCATATATCAAAAGGTCGTGGTTGATTATTTTTTCAACAATATTGCGTATGGTCTGCGCGAATGGTGCGTCTATAGTGGACGGAAGGGCTCCCCGAATGCAAAATTCGTGAAACTCCGGCTCAAAAGTATAGACTTTCAGGTAAAGTTCCCGGTATTTTGTCAGAATATCATCAAGGCTAATCTTTTCCACAAGAGTATTTTTCTTGAAAAACAGGTACTCCCTGAAAGAGAAGGGGAACATGTTTATGATCGCAACTCTTCTTGAAAGGTCGTATTTGCTGCGGATTATATCGATGGATGCCGAAGAGGTGAATACGAGCTTGATATCCAAAAAATCGTATATTTTCTTGATTTCCATCTGCCAGTTCGCATGGTTGTGGATTTCATCTATCAGGAGGTATTTTATTTTGTAATTGCTGCTCAGTTCCTTTGCAAGCTCAAAAATGCTTATGCCGGGAAGAAGCGCATCCATGCTTATGTAAAGTGAGTCCTCAAGCTCTCTTGAAAGCTGCCTGAGCAATACTGTTTTCCCCACGCCCCGCAGCCCTGCAATTCCTATGAACAATCTGGTTCCGAGAAGCTTTTTCACATCCTCGTAGATAAACCTCTTTTTATCAAACTTTGCCGCGCTTTCCTTCGCCAGATTATGCAGTTCCAGTATCTTCTCCATCTGGATCGGCTGAATCATGAAATATTTATTGGCTGGAAAGTAGATAAGCATTATGTTAAACATTTTTTCCAGAATGCATGCGTTTTAGAAAATATTTTTTCCAGGATGCATAATGGTGAGCTTAAACCTCTTCGATTATCCCCGCCGGAGAGCGGCGCATCCGGGGGTCTGGGGCATAGCCCCAGCGCTGATGATAATGTCATATCGTTGGACTACGGTCATGTGATAACCTACTGGGGGCACAGGATACCCAATGCGAACCCATTCCAGGCAGGCATAGGGGGAGGAAAAGATCATGCACCTGGTGCTTCCACTTTCCTGATTGCACCAACAGAAGATGAAGCAAACATGGTTCTTGATAAACTTGGCGTCAATGGAAAACCAGGAGCACGATACGTTGTGAGCAATGCCTACATGGCATATGCGATTCTTACAATTTTTGCAGACTGGGATGAAACTAATCAGGGATATTATACCCGGATTCAAACTTCGCAGGGAGCACAGGTTGTACCCGCAATGAAATATTACGATACCATGGAAGCAAAGCTCCATATATTCGATACAAATGGTTTGCGTAATTACAGACTTGTGCATGAATCCACACCCAATACATATACCAGGGGTGGCAATGAGGAAACACAGTTTAAGTACGTGTATAATGTTCTATACGGTGGGAATCTGCAGATCGAAAATTCAGGGTACGCCAAGATATTCGAATATGTAAAAGGCGCAAAAATCACAGGTCGTGCACCGCCAGATACGGCAATTACACTGGCAAACACTATTAAATTAAAACAAACATAGGAAGAAACATTCAATATTCACAGACCACAACCTCCAACGGGACTTATGCATTTACAGTTCCATACTCAACGCTCGGTCCAATCCCGGGAGAAACGCAGTTTGATACTAAGCCAACAGGTCCTTATACTGTGACCGCAGGCAATATCTCAAAGCAAATCGAGGTCAGCGAAAAGGATGTTCTCGAAGGCAATACTGTAACCCTTAATTTGGTGTGAACTGTCATTTATAAATAGTATACTGATGTAAAGTATCAGGCTGGATGAAAGAACCATACAGAACGCTGATAGAAAAATTAATTGAAGCTTTAAAAAGAAAATATGGGGAGAGATTCATCTCTCTAATCATTTATGGCTCAGTAGCAAGAGGAGAAGCAAAGAGGAGTAGCGATATAGATTTACTTTTAATTATAGATTCTCTTCCAAAAATAAAGCTTGAGAGGCAGAAAGAATTTATTGATACAGAAAATGAACTCACAGAATATCTGGATGAGCTTTCTGAAGATGGCTGCTTGATTGACTTATCGCCAATAATAAAAACACCCAAGGAGGCTTCAAGGGTTTCCCCTCTATATTTAGATATGGTAGAAGATGCGATAATCGCATACGATAAAGATGATTTTTTCAAGAACATTCTGGAAAAGGTGAGGAATAGACTTAAAGAACTGGGATCAAAAAGGGTTAGCATGGGTAAAAGGTGGTACTGGATTTTTAAACCAGATTATCATTTTGGGGAGTTGATAAGGATTGGATAATATCAGTATGGGAGAATCGTATCTAAGGCAGGCAGAAGAAAGATTAAAACATGCAAAAGAGGCTTTAGAGGGCCAATATTAAAAAAAAATCCAGGATTCTTCCCAGAGTGGTTCAAACAAGAGATAGCTAACATGGCTTCTCTATCAAGAATGCTGAGAAGGGAAAGAGAACCAAGCATGTATGGAGATGAAGAATTAGCTTTGCCGCCTGATGAACTTTACACCTTTGAAGATGCTAAAGCAGCTTTTAATGGATGTAATCTAATTTATAATAACTGCATGAAATTATTGCGTGAAGCAAGTAAAAAATGAAACCTGCCCGAAGGGCGGCGCATCCGGGGGTCTGGGGCATAGCCACAGCGCTGATGAT
>CAYSLW010000226.1:0-3506 GCA_964431955.1 uncultured Candidatus Methanoperedens sp.
CATCGATGAGTTTCTGATTGACGGCATGGTGCAGGGTTTCGATGACGGAGGTGTTGGTTTGAGAGAGGAACTTGTAAAACTGAGACTCATCGGGCAGGGCGCCCATTTCGAAGCCGCACATTTCGGTGAGCACCGGATGAGCGTCGAGGAACTCGATTAAGCGGGGCACGGATTTGATGCCTTCGAGATGTTTGACAATGAAGGCTCGAAGCATGGCATGGCGTGAGTAGCCGGTGCGGCCAGCGCCCGTGTTGGTGTCGCGAACAGTGGACAGGTCCAGCGACCGAAAGAGCAGATCATATTTGCGATGGAAGTCGGATTTCCGAATGACGTCCTGGAGATTATAGAAAAGTGAGAGACGCATTTGTTGCATTTTTATCCTCCATTTTCGTTGCAGATGTTTGATGTTTAACGGCTTACATCCTACGCGGAGATGGAGGATAATGCAAGAAAATAATCAACGCATGTTGTTGCTCGATAAATAGTTGAGAATATTGCAGAAGGCTTATATACTTACTTAAAGGAGGCTATTAAAATGGGAATGAACAAAGCTATTGAATTTACAGTTTTTACAAAACCATGGAAAACTCCCCTGCGGGAAATGGCAGAATTCATAAAAGGATTAGGCTTTGATGGCGTTGAACTCACGGTGCGGGACGGTTACCAGGTAGAACCAGATAAGATCGGAGATCTGCCTGCGGCCGTAAAGATACTATCTGATTATGGGTTGAAAGTAGCAAGTATAGCAACAGATCTGACGGACGAAAAGGTTCTTGCCACCTGTGCAGAGGCTAAAATTAAAATTATCAGAAAATGTATCGGAATTTTTCCCGAATTGGGATACCTGGGCACAATGGAAAAGACATGGAAAGAGTTTGATATAATGGTTCCTTTGCTTGCTAAGTACGGTGTAAAAATCGGAATTCAGAACCACTGCGATCTCTGCGTCTGTAATGCGATTGGAATCAGATATCTCATAGAAAGGTATGATCCCAATCATATTTGCGCTGTTTGGGACCCTATGCACTGCGCTCTTAACGGAGAGGACCCCCGTCTTGCGGTGGATATACTCTGGTCTCATCTGGGGATGGTTAATCTTAAAAATGCATACTGGCGAAGGGCCACCGGAACAGAGGCTGAGCATGTCAAGTGGAAACCTTATATGACTTCAGGTCGGCAGGGACTCGCCTCCTGGCCCCTTGTTGCTCAGGTTCTTAAAGAACGCGGGTATATGGGGGTAGTGTGTTTAACTGCTGAATATAACGATGAAACTTCTATTAACAGGCTTATCAGGGAAGATATTGAGTTTGCAAAGACCTTATTCTGAAAGGAGGGATTAGGAGGGATTAGGAGGGATTAGGGGGGAGGGATTAGGGTCACGTCTGGACATTAGACAATTCAACCTTGCCAGAAGGGCATGGATAGAAACGGTTTTTGCCTCCGCGCTTGACACTCCGCACCTTTTGCCTCATCATCACAGTCACCTTAATTTTGCACGAACATCAGCTGATCGCCACAAATAGATGCGCCTCCTGGGAAGGCATTCATCGATAATTTAACGAAACGGATTCCTTCAAACAGGAGATGTAACATGCGCAAAGTAAAAACATCCATAATTCTTCTTGTTATTCTGAACTTGGGGCTGTTGTGTGTAAATCAGAACTCAGACGCAGCCCAAAATAAATCCACGGAACCTGTCAAAAGCACATCAACACCATCAGAGAAATCTTCCTCGGCGGGCGAGAAGGATACCGATCAAACGGAAATGGATAAAGCCGTTGTGGCACTTCAGGATGGCGACATCGCTAAAGTTCAGAATGCCATTACTGCGGCGCCAGGTATTGTTACGAACAAAGACACGTATGGTCGCGACCTTCTTTATTATGCAATCATTTACGACCAAAAGGACATAACCGAATTACTTCTACACAAAGGTTCCAATATCAAAGATACAGATGCGAATGGTGAGCCAATTCTTTTTCTACCGATTTATGGTCCATCAAGCAGCGACATGAATAACATGATAAAACTTCTTGTTGCTAACGGGGCTGATGTTAAGCAAACGGATAAACGCAAACGTTCTATATTACATAGAATACCGGAGATGAGGATAAGTGCTAATACGATAAGCATGCTTATTACCAACGGCGATGTTAATGCCAAAGACAACGGTGGTTCTACACCTTTGCACATAATTGCAGAAAGTAAGGGGGTGTATAAAGGCGGAAGGTCAGGAGTAGACAATATCGATGTCGCCAAGATGCTGCTTGCGAGCGGCGCTAACATCAACGCAAAGGACAGAGAAGCTTCCACTCCATTGCATCGGGCGACTGCAGGCAACAACAAAGACATGGTAATATTTTTGGTAGAACAAAAAGCCGCTCTGAATGCCAAGGATATTAAGGGAAACACGCCGTATTCTATAGCCACCACAAACCAATATTCGGAAATAGTCAAGTATCTGGAGGGAAAAGGCGCGAAAAAAGACGAGAGTAAAAACGAGAAAAAAACCGCGAAAAAAGGCAAGAAATAGCAGGTATGTTGATCGTTCCTGGTGAAACATCTATATCGCCACAGGATGAATTCGGGGATTGTGGTTTAGGCAATTCGCAATTCAGCCTTGGCGGACGGGCGGAAGACGGACGACAGACGACCGATGACGGACAACTGTAGGCGGCAGGCGAAGAGAAACGGAAGACAGTGACCTGTCCATGCCGGCGATGATGTTCGTTTTAGATGAGAATCAGCAAACCCAGAAAGGAACCCCATGCAAGCAACCATAAACGATAAGAAGCCGTGGGGTCAGCCCTTATTCTAAGGGCTGACCCCACGTTTGCCCCGCCGAAAGATTGTGTCCTGAATGTTGCTGGTCAAAGGGAATCAAAGGCACCTGGGATTCAGGACATGGTAAAGGCGATTATGGTGGATGTACTGAATAAAATGAATCCCGTGTGTAAGGGATATTATGTGTTACGGTAGGAATCAATATTTAACTGGCGTGATAAAAGGATCCAGATGAAATACGTACTTGCCATAGACCAAGGCACGACAGGCAGCAGAGTCGTCCTGTATGACAAGTTCGGGCGGAAAAGGGAAAGCTCCTATGAGGAGTTTCCTCAGCATTTTCCAAAGCCCGGGTGGGTAGAGCATGACCCCCATGATCTCTGGAATAGCGTGAGCAACTCCATCCAAAGAGTTTTAAAGAAGGTACCCGGCGCAACTATTGCGGCCATAGGAATTACAAACCAGCGGGAGACGACTGTCCTTTGGGATAAGGATACCGGCAGACCAGTCTATAATGCCGTAGTATGGCAGTGCAGAAGATCGGCCGAGCGCTGCAACGAGTTAAAGAAAAAACACGCTCAGATAAAATTCTTCAGGAAGAGAACGGGGTTGCCGATAGACGCCTATTTCTCCGCAACGAAGATAGAATGGATACTCAATAACGTCCCCGGCGCTATGGCCAAAGCGAAGGCCGGGAAGATAATCTTCGGCACTACCGACAC
>CAYSLW010000227.1:0-3460 GCA_964431955.1 uncultured Candidatus Methanoperedens sp.
AGAGATTTAGAACGATAATAGACCACTTAAAAGATTATGATATTGGAATGTTTGAAATTAATAAGACAATGGTAAGTTTCAAAAAACCAGAAAAATTCTACATAGTTCGAGACAAATTCTGAGATAGAGAATTTAGTAAAATTAATTGATTGGATATACGAAATTATCGATGCTATTACTAAAATTCAAAAAATAAGATTAAAATTAAAACGTGAAGGTAAAATTCAATAAATGTCTCTAGCATATTTAAACTATGCTTAATTATATTATTAGATAGTATTTTTAAGCATTAATTCGCTAGCAAGAAGCGCCTCAGAGGGCGGTGCCGGGAAAAACCTGAGCGCTTTATCAGCCGCCTAACACATATACTTTAATAAGGTTATAAACAAATTAAAAGTGAAGAAGTGGAGACAAACATGCGCGGCTACGAAGATTATAAAGAAATTCTCAATAAATTTACGCAACTCCTTCGGAAAAGGATAGGCGATAATCTCATCTCCCTCATCCTGCACGGCTCGGTAGCCAGAGGCGCTGCGAAAGACGAAAGCGACATCGACCTTCTCATCATTTTAAAAGACGCCCCTGCTGCTTATTGTGAACGGCTGGAACCTGTAATAGAAATCGAGCTAAAACTGCGAGAGAACTTCTCAGGAGCGCCACCTATTTTCAGCAGCCTCATATTATCGAAAGAAGAAGCGATGGAAAATCGCAATATTTTTCTGGACATGATCGAAGACTCAATAATTCTATACGACAAAGACGACTTTTTCAGAAACAGGCTGAACGCGATGAAAAACAGGCTTCAGCAGCTTGGCTCACGGAAATTCATTCTCAAAGATAACACATGGTACTGGCAGTTAAAGCCTGATATGAAAGCTGGGGAAATCCTCGAACTATGACCACTACTATGGAGCTTGGAGAAAAACTGCTGAAAGAGGCTGGCTGGATATTTGAAAAAGACCTGAAAATAGCAGTCGAGGAGGGAAACTATAACCTCGCTGTAAGAAGGGCTCAGGAAGTGGTTGAACTTGCTATTAAAGGATGCCTTCGAATGTTGGGGATAGATTACCCAAAAGTGCATGACGCGGGTTATATTTTCAGTATTGAAGCCAGTAAGATGCTTCCTTTCAAAGAAAGCTCACTGAGAGAGATTGAAAGAATATCTAAATGGCTTGCTGAAGCAAGGGCGCCTTCGTTCTATGGTGAAAAGGATTTCACAAGAAAGGATGCAATAAAGGCACTGGAAGATGCAACTTTTGTACTTGAAGAAATAACATCCATGCTCAGAGAGGCAAGGAGACGATGAACCGAAAGCATAAAGTCCAAAAAACAAACGGAACATGCGCTATTTGCGGAGCCAGCTTTGGCAAGACGGCGATGAAAAAGCATCTGGAATCGTGCATTCAAAAACACCCTTTCAGGAAGCTGTCAGGCTATCCGGTACCTGTAGAAACTACATTGTTCACTATTCTTGTCGAAGGAAGGTCTTTCCACGAATACTGGATGTATTTAGAAGTACCTGCAAATTCAATGCTTAAGAAACTTGACAATTTTCTCAGAGATATATGGGTTGAGTGCTGCGGTCACCTGAGCCAGTTCACAATAGATGACAAAAGATACGTTTCTGAAACTGAATACTTCATAGATTTTAAAGATAAAAGCATGAATTACGTGATGGAGAAGATTCTCAGCGTGGGGCTGGGTAATCTCTTTATGCTGCAAAACCTCTTAAGCAAAATCATGGCTTTCGACCTTCATCGCACCCAAAGCATGATAGATGCGCTGGAAACCGATAATGTGACAAAAGCATTCATGCGCAAGGCATTCATGCGCAGGCTCCAACTCTTCGGCAGCGACATCCTTTTTTTCGTGGAGCCTTTTACCCCGGTTTCCCTTACAGGCACTCGCTGCTCCCTAAAATGCAAGCACTGCAATTCACATTACCTGCGCCACATGCTGGACGGCTCTGATGGAAAATTGTATTCACAAGCCTGTCTTTTAAAAGAAAAAGGTGCAAAAGGAATACTGCTAAGCGGTGGAAGCGCTGCGGATGGAAGTGTTCCAACATATACGCAGGCTGAAACGATCCGAAAAATAAAAAGGGAAACCAAACTCAAAATCAGCGCGCATACAGGCATTGTGAACGATTTGCAAGTGCGAACACTTTCAGATTACTTAGATATGGCGCTGGTGGATGTTATCGGGGACGACGAGACGATACACAATATTCTCGGTATTGATGCCGGTGTGCAGGATTACGAGGATTCGCTAAGGCATCTTTCATCTGCAAGAATTCCGCTGGCTCCCCATATCATTGTTGGCTTGCATGACGGGAAATTGAAAGGAGAATTGAAAGCACTTGAAATAGTTAAAAAATTCAATCCTGAAGTAGTGGTGATGGTGATATTTATTCCTACAAAAGGAACAGCTTTAGAAGGAACAGCGCCGCCGGGGGTGGAGGACGTGGCAAAAGTGATGACAAAGGCAAGGCTGATGTTTGATGTACCTCTTTCATTGAGCTGCGTACGCCCTGGAGGAAGGTATCGCTCGATGCTTGATATGTATGCGATTCTCTCCGGGATTGACAGGATTGCTGTGCCATCGAGGAACGCATATGCAACATGCAGGGAACTAGGATTGAATGTCATTGAAATCCAGAAAATGTGTTGTTCATATAATACACCATGAAAAAGAGGACAATTCATAGACTTGGGGATTCCTTCCTGAGCCTTATCCTCAAAACATCTGCTGCGCTGCTCAGGTCGTTATCATAAAGGTCTTTTATCTTTGAATTGTACAGAAATGTATAGATTTCCCTTATATCAGCCTCTGCCCTCTCTTTTAAACTCGCATCTTCAGGCGCTAAAATTGTATGAAAATCATTCTGATGTGCTATTACAAAGCTTCTTAAGTCTTCGGTGGTTTTCATTTCAGGCAAAAGCCTAAGAACCTTGATTACAGGAGGACCCCGTGTTTTTCGCTGCTTTGGACCATCATGCAGATATAAGCCAAATTTCAGGTCTTCTTTCTGCAGGATGGCAGTAAGCGTCATAGCGCCCGCACCGCTGCATACTTCCACTTTTTCGCCCAGAACAGTGCAGCCCATTTCTGAGAGTTCTTTCCTGGCGAATTGCAGGAGCGATAGCTCATATTCCCTGTCCGGAATGCCCCAGTAATCGTTCATGACAGCAAGCTGGAATGGATGAATATTTATAGGTATCTTTCAAATGTATCAGAAAAGTATATGTAAGAATCGTGATAATGTGTGTGCGGAGGTAAATTATGGAAAAAATAAAATTTTTGTTTGTAAATTTGTTGATTTTTGTGATTCTGTCAAGCGGCATTACCCCTGCACTATCACTAAATGAAACAACGCCCAACCAGACGACAGCCGCACCTACGGTGGCAGCAACTACCCCGGCAACGCCAGCGGTTACGCCAGTGCCTACGGTAGCCAAAT
>CAYSLW010000228.1:0-3424 GCA_964431955.1 uncultured Candidatus Methanoperedens sp.
GCTTGCAAAAAGGTGTTTCCATCTTTTTGGTCAAGCTTTTTGCTTGCAAAAAGGTTGTTGGGAAGCCCCTGTCATAACCGCTGGACCACAGCCGCAGGGTTTGCTTTACCTGCTAAATAATTATTCAAGCAATATATCGTTTATGGTTTATGGATACTGCACTGCAAGAAACTCCACCAGGATTATGAATTGCAAAGGAAAGAAAAAATTAAAAAATTTAACAGGTACTGAGATAGGTATAAATACAGGTACGTAACTATTAAATATTATAGTTTCCCCAGGAGGTTACCGTGATAAAGGGAAAAGGAAGAATTATAGCTATCCCACCTGCGAGCAGTTTCAAAGTGCTCATCGAGTCAAAAGTAGTTAGTGATTCACAGTTTCCTTTACCACTTGAAAAAGGAGCGGAAATCGACGTAGAAATTGAAAATGAAAAAATTGTATTGAAAAGAGTGAAACAAATATGAAATTCAGGTATATAATAATAAATTAACAGGAGGTGAAAAAAATGGTTGGACTGGAAAGCTCAATGGAGCAGGCAGAAACTGCTATGAAGGTCAAAAAACCAGAGGTTGCCGATGCCGAAAGAGAGAGACAGAAAGAGTTCTATGCAAAACTGAGAGCCCGAAAGGCAGAGCAGCCGAAAGGCGCGCAGTATTAATGACGTGGGTGTCGTTTAAGGCGCCAATGTCGAATCAATAGACAGATGGGTGAAAAGCCTGTATGTCTATTGGTTATTTTTGATTAATCACTGAAATACTGAAATCACAATACTTAACCCAAAAGCTTTAATATGAATATAACTAAATCCTATACAATCATTATAAATGGAGGTGGGAATCATGTGCAGCACATATACCCCGTTTGAAATAAAGCCGGAAGAACTGGCAGAGATGGGAAGAGCTTACGGCATGTACTGGTGCGTCTCATGCAAGAAAACCTTTCTTAAGAAAGGCGCAACCGAATGCCCGAACTGCGGTTCAACGAGAATAAAGCCAAGAGCACCATAAGAGTTATATTGCAATAATATTTTTCTCAATCAATCCATTCAAAAAGTTTTTGCATTTAAATTCAGCCTCGCTATAAGGGAGCTGATACTTTTTCTTAATTACACCAGTTATTTCGAATAAGCTTAATTTTCCGTTGCAATTATCCAGTATGTCCTTTGCAAAATCTGTTATGGTAAATATCCTGTTATTATTAGTATCAAACAATACATTTGTCCGCTCTTTTTGCAAATTGTTCAAGGCATTTCCTGCAAGCATCGTATGGATTATCTGTGCCAGATTGAAATTAAACGTTCCTACAAAAATCCCCTCACTAAGCGCTGGAAAGTCATTATCTTTTGCGGCAGGTTTATTCTTTTGTACCCGTTCAATCAATTCAGCTAAATTCGCAACCTTGTTTTTTTCCCTCTTGTAATGGGAGATATAGAGAAAAAGATGCTCCCTATCGAGATTGCTCCAGATAGGCAGATCTTGGTAATTAAATGAAAGTTTATTGTAGAATTCCTGTATCACCTCATCCGTCTCGTTTTTCAACATGCCTCGAGAAACCTCATGCTCGTACCAGAGGGACAGGTCTATGCTGTCGTTTTGAATTATTCTATTGACATCAAACGATGTTGGGTTCTCATATACTCTTGAATGTTTGGTAAGCTGGAAGCTGCCGAAAGCCACTGAACGAATTATTTTTTTATTTTGTAGAATAAAATCCATTGTTTCTCGCGCTTCAGCACGGGTTTCGGTAGGAAAACCGAATATCAAAAACAAGTGCGCCCAGATACCTGCGTCTGTGCAGTATTTACAAATTTTTAATACGTTATCTTTTTTTATTCCTTTATCCATACATGTTAGAATCCTCTCATTGGCAGATTCCAGTCCAAAGTACAGCATTTTACACCCCGCATTAGAAAGCTTATCAGAAAACTCAGGCGAAAATGCTGGTTCGAATCTCGAATCTGCTAACCATGATATATGCAGTTTATTTTCTATTATCCTATCAGATAATGCACCTATCAAATTTGAGGAAATACCCTCGTCCTGGAACGTAAAAAAACTGGTTTCATATTTATTTTTTAATTTTTCAAGGTCATTATATAATAACTCAACATCCCTGGGTCTGTATTTACCAGAATAACCATAGCCATGGTCGCAAAAAGTGCAGCGTCTCCAATAGCATCCTCTTGATGAAAGCACAGGCAATATGAGTTCCGGTGAAAAATACATATCCAGCGGCAGACCATCAAAACTGGGAGTGGGCAATGAGTTAATGTCTTCACCGTGAGAATTGAGCTTATTGACTTTGATATCAGTGCCATTTTTATAAATAAGATTAGAAATATTAGATATGTCAAATTCATTATTCAAATGCTTAATAAGATTTAACAGAGCAGTCTCGCCTTCATGCACTATCACGCTGTCAAAAACCGAGAACAGCTCGTTATTGTGGCTTATCTCGTTTATCAGGCGCGTGAAAACACTGCCGCCGATATTTATATGCGTGTCCGGGCTTGAATTTTTGATCAGGTTTGCAAGCGTCAATCCCGGAATTATCTGGCTGGTGTTGATGATAGATATGCCAATCAGTTCAGGCTTGTCCCTCAGGATATCAGGAACAGTATTTTTCTTGAAATAATCGATAAAGAGATTCTCTTCCCTGTCATTTATGGAAGAAAGTACCTCTCTACTTGAGCGGCACGAGTAGCGCATGTCGTATGAGTGGAAAGTCAGGTTTGTGGGGTAATAAGCAGAGGAGGCAAGTTTGAGACCAAGCTCCAGTATCTTAAAAGCCCTGAATAATTCTTCGATATCATAGAAATACTCCCTGCTTTTTAAGATTTTTTTGGCAGAATCTACCTCATTAACGATATAATCGCCAAAAAGAATGGAACTGCCCAATGCTGCATACTGTTTCTGGAGTTTGGGGGATAATTCTCTTCTGGAATCAAGCTCCTGGAATTTTAGATTTGCCCTTTCATAAAAGCTGCGAAGACCCGATTTACTCAAAAGATTATCATAAAAAGATATATTGATATCCTTCTGTTCAACATTACAATCATTGGCTTTCAGGAAAGCGGTTAAAGAAGGAAGACTCAAATAAGGCTGGGTTGGAATCCATTGCGGCGGGAATAATAATTTTGTAAGCATGAATTTTCTTATAGTGAATAAAGTACAATTACAATAAAACTTTTGGTGCCTTTGTGCCCAACCTCGAATATTAAAAAGCGAAGAAGATTGTGTTCACACCCTATGGCATGCAGCTCTCAGAGGATGCTGACCCCAAGGCTGATACTGCTGTCGTGCTCGGCGGTCTTGCAATGCCGAACGTGGGTAAGGTTTATAATGGTTTGGTGTCCTTATTTCTTCACATGATCCCGGATAAATGTAAAAGCTGGAAAGTTGCAAATACTCCACTGCTTAAT
>CAYSLW010000229.1:0-3397 GCA_964431955.1 uncultured Candidatus Methanoperedens sp.
AATATACTGATGAGGAAATAAAGAAGCAGATAGAGAAAATAGAGAATGAGTAAACTAGTTTTCCTTGATGCGAACGTCTTCATCTGGGCTTATAACAGACCAGATTCCAACTCTGCAAAAATTCTGAACTTGATGGACGAGGGCAGAATTTCAGTGATTGTTTCAGAAAAAGTGCTTGAAGAATACGTAACGCCAAGGGAATTCCTCGAATCCATGGGAATAACACCTTCTGACACTGAATACTGATTGAAGGCACTTACATTCGAAATAATCCTGGCGCTGTCGTCATCAGGCGGTCTTGCAAGGGTGACTTCAACCACCAGAACCTCGGTATTTTTCTCCATTGAAATATAATATAAAAAGCTCCGCCTATTAATAATAGTATTAATAAAACTGCAACTACGATCCTCGGCATTTTGTTTGCTCCTTTTACACTCCAAGAATCAGTACACTTCAGCCACTATCTTATCGCCTTCAAGCCAGATATCAGCATTCTCCTTTTTCCCAAGCGCCCTATCTATCTCCTCAGGTATCCCTATTACCCGTCTTCCTCCGCTTATTGTTATCTTGCGTTTGAACACTATACCGGGCTTCCGGAATTTACTGGCTATCTCAAATGCTCTTTTGCTTGACTCGGCATCTACATACTGTTCTCCGCAGTTCGGGCAGCGTGTGCCCGTAAGCCCTGTTATTACTATCTCCCTTCCCTGGATTGTTGAAGTGAGGGTGACATCCTTTGCCTCTTCTGTCTGTGTTCCGCAGACAACACATTTAATTTTAGTTTCGCTCATATTTTTTATCACTCCTGTTCTCGAATTACTGTTACGACAATCACCTTTTCTTTGACTATGAATGTTATACGGATGCTCTTGTTATCACTATCCGCTCCCCGCATACTATACCGCACATCTCCCCATTTATCGATTTCTTGCTTGTAAAACGAGCCGTGGCACAGTACCGATTCTATATCCTCATAAAATATCTCCCTCTCAATCATCCTCTCAAGCGTATGGTCTGCTATCAGGTATTTCTCCTCCCTGAATAATTCCACTGCCTTCTTACGTATCTCTTCAATCTGCTTCATAAATTCACTACAATAATTCTTATATATATCTTTAGATATAAGCTTTTTGATAAGAAAAATAATCTCCTGGCTTCAGCCGTGGAGAGGGTTCAATGCAACAGCCTAAGTATTGTTCGTGTTTGTAGTCACATTGGTCTCGTTCTTATTAAAAATGCCAGTTCTATTCAGGAAGTCAAAGGTATATTTGTAGCCCCCTTTCCTTACCCAGGTCATCTCCACTCTGGCTCTGGTGTGGCAGCCTATGCATGCGGCATTTGAATCTTTTAGTTTGATGACAGTTTGATTGTCTGGATAGCTGGCATTGTAGTAATAGGGTCTGTGAGCTTCATTTGAGCCTGTTATTGACCTATTTATAAGTTTAATATAAACATCGTCTTTAGTTGGATTCGCTGCATCCCGGTGGCACTGCCAGAAAACTGGATTTAAAAGGCTATGTTTTTAACGATTTAGATAACAGTGTCAAAATTGTGTGCGAAGGTCTGCAAAAATCTGTAGATAATTTTATAAGCGCTCTCCAGGATTTTGCAAGAGCTGATATCGAAAGCATCGAAAAAAAAGAGATTCATGAAGTTTTTCCCCTGCCTCACTTATTCAGCAGGGTGGCTACTGACGAGTACTATGAATTTAGCCAGAAATTCGATATAGGGTTGGAATATCTGGATGGAATAAAAACCGATACTGGAGAGATAAAAGGTACTCTTGGAGATATGAAAGGTAGTTTGAATAGCATAGACAACACACTTGGAGGATTTGTAACAGAGCAAAAAGAACATAACCAATGGATGAAAGACCATCTCATAAAAATGGATGAGCATAACCAGTGCCTTGAGAAAATCCTTGAAAAATTAGTTGAAAAATAATTTTGAGAAGTCTATGAATATCAGGCTCGCAAAAGTTTCTGTAAGGGAAGCCCTCTCTTTTCCAGGAACAATGGATATAGTCTTTTACAAAGACGAAAATAACAGGCTTTATAGATTGAGATATGTGAATAATATGCACTGCGAGGATGTAATCGAAACGCTTCATAGGGTGATGTGCGCCTCAAAATATGCGCCTGAAATAATAGACGGAGAAATAACGATGGAAAATTTGGATGAAGTCTATGCTAAAATGGGAAGAGATGTTTATGTTCTCCAGAAAAACGCTGAGGATTTTAAATTCCTGGATGTAACGGGCAAATACGAAAAAACAGCTTAACATGCTCTTAGAATAATTCTAAATTTGAACCATCATTTTAGATCATCCAAGAATTTATCTCATTCACACAAACTGCGCTGGGGCTTTGCCCCAGACCCCCGTGAAAGCGCCGCCTTATGGCGGAGTTTAACGATTCCAGACGACATAGCTTTAGCAAAACCCACCCCATGCGCGGGAAAAACAGGCAGGATTAACATGCATCACCGGGTAGCGTCCTAATTTTCGTGACTGCTCTTAAAAACATTAGGGATTTGTCGATTTTCAGGTATGTTTCTTATGAAGATTTTGACAGGATTAACCGGATTTACAGGATGGAAAATAAACATATTTATCCTGTTTATCCTGTAAATCCTGTCTAAAATGATTATGTGTATTTTATCACTTCGCGCAATTTATCGATCAATACTCCTCAGCTTAATTATTTTTAAAATACCAAATTTATTTCAAGCATGTGCGAAATGTAGGTGGTAAAGTTTTGCGATGGTGATATGTACGTCATGCTGACAACCCAGTAATAAATAAGCAAGAATATAGAAGCCAGAGAAAGGGATAAACCGATAATAAATACAAACAATTTATCTAAAATTGCGCTGGACTCCGCCCAGCCCATTCATAGCCTTATTTTTGTTTTTATCTGAGCTATATCTTCTTCTATTCTGATGAGCTTCTCGTCCAAATATGATTTCAAATCCCAGCGCAGCCCTCTTATCTCACCTACAACCTCTTTTTTGGTTTCATCAAGCTTTTCCAGCATCTTATCCTGCTTTTCCAGCATCTTATCCTGCTTTTCCAGCATCTTATCCTGCTTTTTGTCTATGCTGAGGATTGCAGGTACGCCTTTGCTGAGCTGCTCCACCTGGAGTAAATGCATGTAATCCCCTATGCCTGTTATGTAGCCTTCATAATCATCGAATGTTACATCCGAGACCTCTGCACCTTCTGGTATGTTCGCTCTGGAAAACTCTTTGAAGGCTGAAACTTGCTCTTCATTACAATCCAGAAGGGCAACAAGTACCTGATTTCCATTTTCTTTTGTGTTGTAGGCGTTAAACCTCTCCACTCCAAGCTCAAGCGCATATCTTCGCAAAAATACCCTGTATCCAGTTTCATGCACCT
>CAYSLW010000230.1:0-3396 GCA_964431955.1 uncultured Candidatus Methanoperedens sp.
CATGTACAATACATAGATAAACTTAGATATAAAGTTTATTTATTCATTTAACATAGGGCACAGGATACCCAATGCAAACCCATTCCAGGCGAGCATCGGCGGCGGGTCATCGCATGCACCCGGGGCTTCTACTTTCCTGATTTCGCAAACGGAAGAAGGCGCGAGGTAATATTTCAAAACAGGTCGATATAAACGAAAAAGATGTGCTTGAAGGCAATACTGTAACCCTTAATCCCCGTATTTAAATACGGGGTCTTTAGCAGGTGTTAAAGATACTTCCCAGACCTGAAAACACGGTTTTAGAAAAGGCTATTAAGTTTTCACATCTATATACATGAGCACGAAGGAACGAAAAATTATGATATATGATGTGATTATAATCGGAGGCGGACCTGCTGGTCTTACAGCCGGGATATATACAAAGCGAGCAATGCTAAACGCATTACTTCTTGAAAAAATGGGAATCGGAGGGCAGATAATTATTACCGACCTTGTTGAGAACTACCCCGGGTTCCTCGAGATATCAGGCGCTGACCTTGCAAGGAAGTTCGAGGAACACGCACAGAAATTCGGACTTGAAACCAAAAGCATGGTGGAGGTCAGCGGGATTGAGGACAAGGGAAAAACAAAATTAGTGAAAACATCAGAAGGCGATATCGAGGCAAAAGCTGTAATCATAGCGTCAGGCACTATGCCTAAGAAATTGGGCGCGAAAGGGGAAATGGACTTTACAGGAAGAGGGGTGTCTTACTGCGCTACATGCGATGGCTTTTTTTTCAGGGATAAGGTGGTTGTGGTAGTGGGTGGAGGCGACTCTGCAATCACGGAAGCTATTTTCCTGACCAGGATGGCAAAAAAAGTTATTATCGTGCATCGGCGTGATAAGCTCCGCGCAGAAAAGATAAATCAGGAGCGTGCCTTTGCGCATCCAAAGATAAGCTTTGTCTGGGATTCTGTAGTCGAGGAAATAGAAGGTAAGAACGTAGTTGAGAAGGTGATTGTCAGGAATGTAAAGACAAACGCGATATCAGAACTAAAGACAGATGGGGTTTTCATATATGTGGGGCTTATTCCCAACACAGCTTTTGCTAATATTGAAAAAGACGAACTGGGATTTATTATTGCAAACGATAAAATGGAAACCTCGGCCAGGGGGATTTTCGCGGCTGGGGATTGCAGGGTTACGCCATTGCGTCAGATCACTACTGCTGTTGGCGATGGGGCAATTGCAGCCGTGTCCGCTGAAAAATATATAGAGGAATTATAAAACGTAAGGTTGATGACGCACGGAGATGGATTGGCTTTTTGAAAAACGTAGGTAAAAAAAGTGCGCTTTAATTTTCTTGGTTCTCAAGGTTCATCAAACATGCGTTTTCTTCGTTAGTATAGTATTTTTCCAAGATTCCAATCTGCCGGAACCCATGTCTTTTATAGAATCTTTTAGCTTTGGTATTACTCGAGCGAACCTCGAGGATAATCTCAAGAACTCCCAGTGCGCGGAAGGTATTGATTATCTCTTTTAAAAGGTTGCTGCCCACTCTACGGTTCCGGTATGCCGGATGCACCGCAAGCGAAAATATGCGACCGACTCCCAACGAAGCCAGGAAACCGGCAGCATAACCCACGACAATGCCGTTGATTTCAGCCACGAGAAAAGTTTCAGGGTACGTCTCATAGAACTGCATGTAAAGATAAGGGTCATGCTCATCGAATACCTTCCTTTCAATATCAATGACCCACTGGAAATCAGGCGGCTGGAATTTTCTGATGATTATCAATCAATTCACCTATTAATTACAAATGTCTAAAAACGCATAGGGTTATATTAATCCTGTATATATAATGCACTTTGAAATGCTTCATTCAATACATTTTAATGGGGGCAACTATTATTCCATCGGATAATACTATTGGAATCAGCCTTTATTATACCAGGAATCCCGGGCTCGGCGGGCGTATTCGTCAGCAAATAGAGGATTTTGTTGTTGAGGAACTCACAAACAGGGTTGAAACTACGAACGGGAAATACCTGATTGTGGAACTCACAAAGAAAAACTGGGATATCCATCATCTTGTGCGCGACCTTGCACGCATTCTAAGAATAAGCCAGAACAGGTTCGGCTGGGCAGGGACTAAAGATAAGCGTGCCATTACAAAGCAGAGGATAAGCGTCTGGGACATGGGCGAAGAAGACATAGGGCGGGTGCGCTTGCGGGATGTGGAGCTAAAAGCAATGGGGCGCTCGAATAAAAAAATAAGCCTCGGAGACCTGTGGGGAAACCGCTTTAAAATTGCTGTGAGAAATATCGAGCTGTCGCAGGAAGAGACGCTTGCAAGAGTAAAAGCAATAACGCAGGAGCTTCTGCGAGGCGCGCCGAATTTCTTTGGGGTGCAGAGGTTCGGGGAGAATAGACCAGTGACGCATGTTGTGGGTGAGGCTATCGCGCGGGGCGATATAAGGAATGCTGCGCTTACATATATAGCAAGAGCTTTCACAGATGAAGCTGAAGAAATAAAAGAAGCGCGACAGTTTGTCCAGGATACGGGTGATTTTAAAGAGGGGCTTAAGAAATTTCCGGTACATTTCCATTTCGAGAGGGCTATGATGAACCACCTGACTGCCAATCCGGATGATTACACCGGCGCTTTCAATGTATTGTCCCCGAAATTACAGGAATTGTTCCTGCATGCCTACCAATCCTATATTTTCAATATTATCCTCTGCAGGCGCATCGGCTCCGGACTTTCGATACATGAGGCTTATGATGGGGACATCGTGTGTTTTAAGAATGAAATGGGACTCCCTGATACTTCGCGGCTCCAGAAGGTAACAAAAGATAATCTGGACGGGATAAATAACCTGATAAACCTGAGGCGGGCGTTCGTCACCGCGCCGCTTGTGGGGTATGATACCCAGTTCGCGGAAGGTAAGCCGGGTGAGATTGAGAGGGCTGTGATTAATGAGTTAAAAGTTGATTTAGAAGGATTTCGTGTACCAGCCATGCCTGAATTATCATCAAAGGGACTGCGAAGGGAGATTATACTGCCTATCAAGCCTGAATTCAGCGTTGCTGAGGATGAGCTCAATGCCGGGAAGACGAAGCTCACGCTTGAGTTTTCTTTGCAAAAAGGGAGTTATGCGACCACGATTTTAAGAGAGTATATGAAGCTATAGATAATATTTTTTTATGTTTTTCATCTTTTGTTTGAATCGCACACGGATTTGACGGATTTTCACGGATAAAATAATGTGATTAATCCCCCTTCCCCCTTCCTCGTATCCCCCTCGCGCGCTCCTCCATCTCCTCTGCCTCTTCCTCGCGGTTTGTTTTGTGAAGGAGGGCGGCGAGGTTCTCTAAGACAGTGGCTACATTGGGATGACTTTCGCCCAGCGAT
>CAYSLW010000231.1:0-3189 GCA_964431955.1 uncultured Candidatus Methanoperedens sp.
CTTGGAGAAGGAGAACTTGGGCTTATGGTTACAGGAAGCACTGCTAAAAGAACTGACATAACTAAAGGCAGGAATGTTGATGCTGCCCTTGTGGCAAAAGTGGAAAGAATAGATCTGAAGAACCATAATCATATAGTTTAATAAGCCTTAAATTACAAAAAATGGATAAACAGGAAATCGAAATTATAAAAAATGCAGGAATAGTTGGAGCCGGTGGCGCCGGTTTTCCATCACATGTAAAATTTAATGCTCAGGCCGGTACCCTGATCATAAATGGCGCTGAGTGCGAGCCGATGATTCATGTTGACAAGCTTTTGCTGGAGCATGATTTTGGCAAAGTTTATGAAGGGATGAGGACTGCAGCTACCTTGATTGGAGCAAAAAGAATCGTGCTTGCTCTCAAAGCAAAATATAGCGATGCCATAAAAGTACTAAAGGATTTTAAAAATAGAACTAAATCAGATGGCTTTAATTTTGAAATATTGCCGCTTGGCAACTTTTATCCCGCAGGGGACGAGCAGGTGCTTGTTTATGAAGTGACTCATAAGATAGTGCCGGAAGGCGGCATTCCACTGCAGGTAGGAGTAATTGTGACAAATGTAGAAACTCTTCTCAATATTTCAAATGCACTTGGCGGTGAAAATGTAACGCAAAAATATGTCACTGTTAATGGCGAAGTTGCCAGTCCGATGACTTTAAAAGTTCCAGTCGGAACTCCGGTAAAAAAACTTATCCAGTATTGCGGCGGCATTATAATCGGCGGTGAGTATGCAGTAATTGATGGCGGGCCAATGATGGGTAAAATCATAGATTTGGATAAGTACGCTGTTAAGAAAACTACCAAATCCATAATTGTACTGCCGGAAGACTCCATAGTTGTCGAGCATCAAAGAAGAAGCATACACAGAGCAGTTAAAAGGGCGCAGGCAATTTGCTTGAGCTGCAGAATGTGCACAGATTTATGCCCCAGATATCTTTTAGGACATGAGCTTTTCCCGGATGAAATGATGAAAAAAATGTATCGGGGAGAGCTAACTGATTCAGATTTGGAAAAGTTTGACTTTGCATTTTTATGCTGTGACTGCGGATTGTGCGAGCTTTACAGCTGTGTAGTGGATTTGTCGGCAAGGTCACTTTTCAATTATATAAAGGCTGAACTTGACAAAAAAGGTGTAAAAAATCCCCATAACAGGCAGTATTTGACCGTAAATGATTTCAGGGATTACAGAAAAGTGCCGGTAGACAGGCTTGAAAAAAGGCTGGAAGTTGATAAGTACCACAGCATAGCTCCACTTTGTGATTTCAATGCAAAAATAAGCGAAATCAAACTATATCTTTCTCAGCACGTTGGAGCGCCCTCGGTGCCAGTTGTCAGGACTGGGGAAAAGGTCACAAAAGGCCAGCTTGTAGCAGATATTTGCGAAGGGAAACTTGGCGCTAAAATTCACAGCTCAATAAATGGCATTGTATCTGAAATAACTGATTCATATATAATAATAAAAGAATAGGACAGCAGGAGTGGCAGGGGACAAAGGAAATATTACGGTAGTTGAATTCAAGAGCATCTCCAGGGGCTTGATAGTTACTGATGCCATATTAAAAGCCGCAAATGTCAGCCTGGTGCTGGGAACTACACTATGTCCCGGGAAATATCTTACTATTGTTGAAGGTGATGTGGCAGCAGTACAAAAAGCACAGGATACGGCTGACAGCCTTGGAGGGAGGCAGGTACTGGACTCTTTTGTTGTCAGCGGGATTAATGATGAAGTAATAGGTGCAATAAGCGGCAATGCAGCTAAACCGCTCAAGGATTCCATCGGCATTATTGAAAGCCCTCAGATGGCAAATTTGATAAATGCAGCTGATATAAGCCTTGACAGCGCTGAAGTTGAAATTGTTGAATTAAGATTAGGTAAAGGTTGTGGAGTAAACAGCTTTTATATAATTACGGGAGACCTGGCATCTGTAAATGAAGCCTGCAGGAATGCGGTTAGTTTTTTAAGCGAAAGAGGGGCTTTGCTTGCGTTCAGAGTTATTGCAAATCCCGACAGGGATCTGCTAAGATGGCTAGGGTCATCAATGTGCATGTGTTAATTTATTAAATTTAGGGGAAAAAATGGAAAAAACCGAAAGTCTGCATAGAAACGATATAATAGATATCTGTAAAAGGGTTCATGCAAACGGATGGGTAGCAGCAAATGACGGTAATGTTTCAATCAGGATTGGCCCAAATACCGTACTATGCACCCCAACGGGCATGAGCAAAGGCTACCTTGCAACCGATCAGCTTATAAAGGTTGACATGGATGGAAATAAAATTGATGGTGATCTGGAGCCATCTTCAGAGGTGAAAATGCATCTGGATGTTTACAAGAGTAAGGAAAATATTGGCGCCGTAGTTCATGCACACCCGCCTTTTGCTACAGGTTTTGCGGTTGCAGGGATTGCTCTTGACGAGTGCATAATGCCTGAAATAATTATATCCTTAGGCTCAATTCCACTAACCAGATTTGGAACCCCTTCAACTTCAGAAATTCCAGATAACGTAAAGCCCTACCTTAAGGAACATGATGTTTTCCTGCTGGAAAATCACGGAGCTCTTTCCATAGGAAAAGATGTGTATCAGGCATATTACAGGATGGAAAGTCTTGAGCTTTTTGCTAAAATAAACCTTGTGGCAAGAATGTTGGGAAATGTTAATATTATAGGTGAGGATAATGTTAGAAAAATGATTGGCCTCAGGGAAAAATTTGGACTTGAAAACGCCAATTATCCCGGCTGCAGGATTGATAGCAAATTTATAAAAAGTGGTGATGCTGAAAGCATAAGCGAACAGATTTCTGGCGATAGTATTGTAATAACAAGGGATAAATTGATAAAATTAGTAACTATTATTGTAAGTAATATTTTGGCTGACAATGATTTGAGAGCCAGCCATTAATAAGCCTTGCAGGCTATATTTGTAGAACTGCGCGGCTTGAGTACTTAAGTTAATTCAAAAATGAATTTGTAATAAAAGAAAGGAAGAACAAAATGTCAGGTGAAGCAATAGGTATGATCGAGACCAAGGGCCTTGTAGGTTCAATCGAGGCAGCAGATGCTATGGTGAAAGCCGCAAATGTTACCTTAATGGGTGAAGAAAGAATCGGCGGAGGACTGGTAACAGTCATAGTTAAAGGTGACGTTGGC
>CAYSLW010000231.1:3199-3383 GCA_964431955.1 uncultured Candidatus Methanoperedens sp.
AGAGTTGGAGAACTCATTTCGGTTCATGTTATCCCAAGGCCACATCCTGAACTGGATATGATTTTACCTCAAGAGAAATAGAAAATAGAAAACTACAGTAGTATTTATAAAGTTAAAACATACCAGATTTAAGTGAGGTATTAAATTGGATACCGAGCAATTAATTAGAGATGTAGTTAAAAGT
>CAYSLW010000232.1:0-3379 GCA_964431955.1 uncultured Candidatus Methanoperedens sp.
AACTTGCTGTGCTGATGGGGTTGGTTATGGTATCTGGTATCGCTGCACACCAGCGTAACATTGTATGGAAAGATGATTTTTCTTTATGGTCGGATGTAGTTGCAAAATTCCCTAATAAGGCCAGACCCTATAGCAACCTTGCTATCGCCTATAGAAGTAGAGGCTTGATTGATAAGGCCATTGCCCTTTGCAAAAGGGGTATTTCCCTAAATCCGGATGTGGCCGAACCCCATGTCAATTTGGGGGTTTGTTTTCTTGACAAGGGCTGGTCAGATAAGGCTGTCTTTGAATTTCAACAAGCCATCAGAATCAAGGCAGATTTTGCCCGTGCCCATTCCAACCTGGGGTTGGCTTATTCCATGCAGGGACAAAAGAGCATGGCCATTGCGCAGCACAAACAAGCATTAGAGGTAAATCCATACTTTATCGATGCTTACAACAATCTGGGTGTCTGCTATTTTGACAAAGGAATGATAGACAAGGCCATTTCCCATTTTCAACACGCCATACAGATTGATTGCAATCATGCCGATGCCCATTACAACCTGGGTGTCGCATACGGGTCAAAGGGCGACTATGACATGGCTTTCAAAGAAATGAGAATAGCCAAAAGACTTAGCTCAAGCCAACAGTCGAGAAGCCCAAAGCGACATCAAAACCAGGCAACATCTCATGGAGAGATCATTTGCACGTGGCACACGATACGGATTCAAGCGGGCACACTGGCGCAGGCTCTGGAGAGTTCAAATCCATGAATATCTCACGGCCACAGTCCAGAATCTTATGGTTTTTCTTCGAAATATCAAAGAGCAATAATGAGAACTATTTGTTTTCTTTTTGCTTCCAGACTTGTTGAAACAAAACTTTAATCATATATTTTTAAAACCTGTTTTAGAAATTCGATTTGCGCAACAGCCCGTTAATGGGTGCCACCGTTGGTTTAATAGCATATTTCAAGGGAATGGATAGAATAACAAAAATATTTTTCAGCCGTAAGACTGAACCGTGGATTGTTGCTATCCTTGCAGCCCTTATAACAATACTTGTGTATCTGCCAGCCCTTAATAATGGTTTTGTCAACTGGGATGATCACTCGTATATATACGAAAACCGGAATATAAAGTCTATTGATTTTGGATCCTTAAAATGGATGTTCACCTCTTTTCATGCATCCAACTGGCATCCCCTCGCATGGCTATCCCATGCAGTCGATTATGCCATGTGGGGACTAAACCCTGTCGGCCATCACCTGAGCAGCATATTACTGCATGGCCTGAACACGTTCCTCGTTGTCATCCTGATCATCCGCCTTCTTAAAGCTGTTAAACCGGAAGACAAAAGCAACCAATTACCCGGATCTCTTATAGCAGGCCTTGTAACGGGACTTCTGTTCGGACTCCATCCCCTTCACGTGGAATCGGTTGCCTGGGTTTCTGAAAGAAAGGATGTTCTCTATAGCTTTTTCTTCCTCTTAAGCCTTCTGACATATCTCAAATACACATCTTCTTCTCAACAAAAACAGAAAAGATCAATCTATGTCCTTTCTCTACTGTTTTTTGTCATGTCACTGATGAGCAAACCGATGGCAGTGACACTCCCTGTAGTTTTATTGATTGTAGATATCTATCCCTTTGGAAGGTTAAATCTTAAATCATGGCTCAAGGCTCAAAAAGAATTACTTATAGAGAAAATCCCTTTTTTTGTACTGAGCATTGTATCATCAATCGTAACTGTGATAGCACAGCGAACAGGGGGGGCAATTACTCCCCTGGAGGAGCATTTTCTCATCGATAGAATCTTAGTAGCTCTTAGAGGACTTGGTTTCTATCTTTCCAAGATGGTCTGGCCAACTGACTTATGCCCAGTCTATCCGTATCCATCGAAGATATCAGTTTTAAGTTTACAGTATATGGGTTCATTCATACTGGTGCTAAGTATAACGGCTTTTTGCATCTGGTCATGGAAACAACAGAAAGTATTTTCAGCAGTATGGACCTATTATGTTGTGACCTTATTGCCGGTATTGGGGATTATTCGTGTAGGAGAACAGGCAGCGGCAGATCGATATACATATCTGCCAAGCCTGGGCCCTTTTCTTCTGGCCGGTTTAGCTGCCGCATATATTTGGAAAAAGGTCGATATCAAACAACATGTCTCAATGCATATAAGATTATCTATCTTAATTTCGTTGATCCTGATTATAGGCATTCTTCCAATTATTACGGTAAAACAAATAGGAATCTGGAAAGACTCCCTGACTTTGTGGAACAGGGAATTAAAAATATTTCCTACATATTATAGAGCATACAAAAATCGAGGACACGCTTACGATCAGTTGGGTGATTATCCTCAAGCAATTATAGATTATGACAAAGCAATCAAGTTTAATCCGTTTTACACAAAGGCTTATGTGAATCGCGGGATTGCTTATTCAAAATCAGGCAGCCCTGAAAAAGCAGTCAAAGATTACAACATGGCTATCATGATAAACCCTAAGGATATAAAAGCTTATTATAACCGGGGCATAGATTATAAAAAATTAGGTCAATACAGGCAAGCTGTACGGGATTTTGACATGACCGTCGAACTCGACTCTAAATGTATAGCCGCATATGTCAATCGAGGCGCTGTATATGCAAAACTATGTGATTATCAAAGCGCCATAAAGGATTTCAATAGTGTTATAGAACTTGACCCTTATGATGAGATAACCTACAACAGGCGAGGAATGGCATACATGAATTCGGGTAATTATCAACAAGCGATCCGGGATTTTAGCAATGCCATTAGACTTAAACCTCAATACATTGAGCCATATAACAATCGCGGCAATATTTTTGCGATGATCGGCAAACATCAGCAGGCCATAGAGGATTTTGACATGGCGATCAAGTTAAATTCCAGGGCAGCAGATGTGTACGTGAATCGAGGCACCCTTTATTTAAACATGGGAAACAATTTGCAGGCTAATAAGGATTTTCGGTCTGCTGCTCGGTTGGGCGACAGGGAAGCACAAAAGTATCTCAAAGCCAAAGGGATCGGATGGTAGGCTTTACTATTTCGATAAAGGAGACTTTAATCAAATCCTGATGATCAGCGGGGCCGGGCAAGAATCGAAGAGCTGCGGGTGAGCCGATAAGACCAACGAAACAAGTGCGATATATGAAACCAATGAGGCTGAATTTATATCTATGTATTGAGTTCTTGGTACTGATAGGATTGATAATGATATTGGGCCTTGCGGCCTATCAGCGCGGTTTTGTCTGGAAGGATGGTCTTTCCCTCTGGTCGGATGTGGTCCAAAAATCTCCCAACAAGGCCAGGCCCTATAGCAACCTTGCTATCGCCTATAGAAGTAGAGGCTTGATTGATAAGGCCA
>CAYSLW010000233.1:0-3375 GCA_964431955.1 uncultured Candidatus Methanoperedens sp.
TTTTGCAGATTACCAGTTGTTGATTCTATGATATAAGTCGTTTCTCCCTTCCATCTCGCACTTGCCTCTACCCCTCTGCGCTGAGAACCCTCACCTTCTCATTTCATGAAAACCAGGGCTGTAATGAACAGAATCCGGAGTGGTTCCTTCAATGGAGACCTGTTGCCTGAACTCGGTCAACGGCTGCGCTAACGCCTTGTACTCGATCCAAAGGCACAGGCGAAAACTTCACCATAACGCTCTATTTTAAGCTCCCCAGTCCCATTCTTATCCCGGACTCATCATCTCTATCTTACATTTACAGGATGCGTGGTCTATCTATTGTTCGACTGGCGAAAAAGAAAACTGAAAAATACAGCCAGCCCCCGCCAATAAGCCCTGCCCGCTGCCGGGTTGAGGAAGAGCGATGGGCAATAATACTGAACGGGTTGTTCAATGGGGGCAGGATAGAATACGGTTGCACGGGGAACGTATCGGCACCGTGGGTTTAATAAATATAATTAGATATATTATTGTGCCTAATACACCTGAGGCAGACACAAACTTGCCCTTGTTCATCCATCCTCGCAAATCTTCGAACGAATCCCGCGCCGCCAGTCCCATAAATCTCATGCCTGTGAAATTGAACTGAAATCACACAATTTTTCTATCCAAGCTCAAAGCCCTGCGCCAAGCTCCATACGACCATAGCACTGGCAGACGGTTGTGCTTGCGTTGTGCCGGGAATAGTAAAATTGAGGGTGGTTCGGAGAGTACTGGCGCCAGGAGTTTAATATTTACGATTGTGATAATAAATTCCGCGCCGCCCGTCACCATGCATTTCATGCCTGTAAAATTGAACTAACATTACTTAAATCCTCTCCCAGAGCTCAAAGCCCTGCGGCCCTGCGCCAGCCTCCATACGACCCAAAGCAGTGGCAGGACGGGTTTGCTTACCTTGTGACGGGAATGGTAATGAGGTTGCTTCGGCGAGTATCGGCGCCGAGAATTTAATATTTTCGATGTGATAATAGTCCCTGTTAGTCCTTCGAAAATCACAATATGCAGGCTGTATCTGCGTTCATCTGCGGTTTTTCTTATTTTGTTCAATAAAGAAATGAGTTGCTTCGGTTAGCATATCGGCGTCACGAGTTTAATATTAATTATTATATTAAAATTTATAATTGTTAGAATTAGTCAATATCATTATTTCAATTTCAGATACAACTTCCGCAAGCCCGATTTCTCTGGATGGCTTGACCTCTTTAAGTGTGTGTTTGTGGTACGGAAATGTCTGGATGTCTTTATGATGGGGTGCATTATCGTATCTAAAAATCAGACCACCTTTGCTGTCTGAAAGATTAAATCTATATTTCGGTCGCTCTCTCCCTATATGTATATATTCCATAAAACTAAGCACATATCCACCTAAAAATAGCAGTCTTCCTCTAATCATTCCTTGATCGCTGCTGAATTCTTTAAAATCAACAGTCTTATCCGTGATGAGTTTGGAGTCGTTCAACAATTGTTCTATAGTCTTAAAATAATTGGAGATTACCAATAGGTAATCACCGCCTTTGCCTTTTCCAGTCTATCTTCTAATGTTTTAAGACCTTTTATAAGTCCCCACCATTCAAAGAAATCTTGTGAATCTCCAAGTTCTCCTTTGTCGAACTTTTCCAAGAAGTCGGAAGATTTCAAATGATATTTTTCTCCGAACTGTTTTATTTCACTTTTTACCAGGTTAATTTTAGACTCTAAAAGTATAACCTCTCTATGTATCGAATCTTTAACTACAGGAGCCGCATCTTCGCCAATAACTACTTCCATAGTTCAATTTATGTGCATACTCTTTATTAAACTTTTGTAGTTAGCAAGATTGTTCTGTGTACGATTGGGACGGTAATATCATACATACGACCAGCCTCTATCCTGCAACTCACCCATCACCACTCCGACAAATCCCGCGCCGCCAGTCACCATGCATTTCATGCCTGTAAAATTGAACTGACATTACTTAAATCTTCTCTCAAAGCTAAAAGCCCTGCGCCAACCTCCATACGACCCAAAGCAGTGGCAGGACGGGTTTGCTTACCTTGTGACGGGAATGGTAATGAGGTTGCTTCGGTTAGCATATCGGCGCCGAGAATTTAATATTTTCGATGTGATAATAGTTCCTGTCAATCCTGTTAATCCTGTCAAAAATCACAATATGCAGGCTGTATCTGCGTTTATCCGCGTTCATCTGCGATTCTTTATTTTTATCGATAGAAAGTTGCACTGGAAACATATTGGCGCCACAAACGCCGGATACATCAATTCAAATGCATGAGTGAAAAACTTCACCATCACTTAGTCATTTTTAAGGCTGTCTTCATATCTATTGGTTTGATCAGATTTTTAACAGGTTCAAAATGACGGATATCATAAGTAAGAATATGCTTGGCGTTTTCAACTATGCCGGTTGCAGCAATCAGTGAGTCAATAGTAGGGATATTATATTTCAGGCGCATATCACCCGCACGCATTGCTATTCTCTGGGTGATGTTTATAAAAACCAAATTCGTATAAGTTAAGTCGTTTATTTTGTGCCTGTTATCTATACCAAGCGTCTTAATCAATTCTGTAAGTGTAACCACTGAAACTATCCCGATAATCTTTTGATTCTTCACTGCCTGTGCAAGCTCAAGATAAGAACCGCTTTCATATGTGAGAAGTGATGCTATATGCATTGTATCGATCAGAATCTTATTCATCTAATCACCTGCTTTGAAATCATCTTTTCTTAATCTTGATCGCTTCTTCTATTAGCCTCTCCCTCTCTTCATCATCTTTCCGCATCTCTTCTATTTGCTTTCTTACAAGTTCCATATCAAGATCTTTTACCGATCCGACCAATGTTGTAATGTCAACTGTTTTCGGTATCATTTTTATATTTCTATTCTCAACTTCGAGCAGAATTTTATCGCCTTTTTTAAGCCTAAACATTTTCCTGATTCTGGCAGGTATGATAACCTGTCCCTTTGCGCTCATTGTTATTGTTTCAATGTCTTCCATGTCTTACACCACCTACAAGTAAGACTACAAGAGATATATATTTTATCATAATCTGATCGGGCAAGAGGCGTGGTCTATCTGCTACGGGACTGGCGGAAGCGCAGGGCGCAAAGGCTGCTATGGTGACGTATTGGCGCCAAGAATTTAATAATTATGATATAATATTATTAGCATCCTATCTCTCTGCCGAGTTGAATTACGTCCATGTTTCTATCCTGCAACGCGCCCATCAGCGCTCCAATAAATCCCGCGCCGCCAGTCACCATGCATTTCATGCCTGCAAGATTGAACTCATACGATTCTCCAATTTAATTTAAATCGAACACGGATGACACGGAT
>CAYSLW010000234.1:0-3337 GCA_964431955.1 uncultured Candidatus Methanoperedens sp.
ATGGATACGTCCCTGTTGTTTTGTAGAATGAACTCTATTCCCACGTTCCTGTCTCCGGGTGAGAGATGAGGTACAGAAACAGCGTGGGTAGCGTTGAATGGAGGTTGTTCAGGCTGCGCCTGTGTGTTTATTGCCGAGGCGAACAGGGTTAACAGAATAAATACTGAAATTATTTTCATAGTATGACCATTTTAACTCACTTTGTATTTATTAACTCCGCTTATTTAGTTAGGGAATACGGGAATACCTATATCGCCAGTAAACCGTTGGATTTTGGATTCGAGGCTTTTTATTATCTTCTGGTTTGATAAACCACAGAGTCAGCTATGAACTGCGGTTCATAAATGAATATGAAAAAAATATAGAGAAAACAACGAACTTATACGAACTGAAACGAACTCCGGTAGCGTGAGTTCGTATAGAGTTCGTACGAGTTCGTTGTTAATTTTTTTTCATACCAGAGCCTGAGCCTAAAGCAAACTTAATAAGATAGCTTAAAAATCTAAAATAAACCCTATTAAATTAAAAGCTCAAATACCAATAAACCCGCAGCAGTCATAAACGCTCCTGCCAATAGAGGTATCATCAGATTGTCATCTATCGGTTTGCCCATAATTCTTATGGGTATAGCATCCCCGAGCGTAGCTCCGAGTGCGCCGGCGGCGTATACATAGAAAGATAAATACGTCATATCTGGCGCCAGCGGCATATCTAAGAGAAAGAGTCCGATCAGGATGCATACCGAGAACATTACAGCCATTATCGGGACGGGTTTAACCGTATTTTTTGCATCGTTATAGCGAACATCCCCACCTTTTATCATTGCCCCAGCCAGCCCTGACGCAGCATCTCCGAGCGCCAGCATCAATAATGCAGCTATGGCAATTGTCTTGTCAAATATCAGTATGGAAAAGAGAGCACCCATCTGAAAATATATGTATGCAGCGACATTTTTTTTCTCGTGCGGACGCAGCAATACTTCAGGCAGCTTTATTTTTCCGCTGAGGCGCAGCCATTCAACCAATAAGAGAACAGCATTAATAAGAGAAAGCAACATCACTGCTCTCTCTTTACTCAAAAAATAATAAGCAATAGGTATATAAATGCCCAAGACATGGAATGTTTTTCTCAGCAGTTCATGTGATAATAATTCCATAATAAGATTCTATACTTTCCTGCCTGCATTCTCGAAGTATTTGCCGCTGTATATCAGGTCGTATATATTCTCTGCAATTTCATTTATGCCGGCGCGCACCTGTTCCATCGTATCCCTGTGCCTGATCGTAACCGTACCATCCTCAAGCGTCTGGTAATCCACTGTTATGGAATACGGCGTGCCGATTTCATCGTTCCTTCTATACCGCCTGCCTATGGTTCCGGAATCATCATAAGCTATAAGTATCCCTTTGCTTCGAAGCTTTTTGACTATCTCGTTTGCAGGTTTTATGAGTTCATCACGCGTAAGCAGGGGCAGCACGGCAGCCTGTACCGGCGCAACCTCAGGTGGCAGGCGCAATACTATCCGCTTCTCGTCTTCTCCCTCTATTTCATCTTTTCCTGCGCCAGTCTCTTCTTCAAAATAGGAATGTTCAAGAATCGAATATATAATCCTGTCAATCCCGAAGGAGGGTTCTATCACATGAGGTATGATATTTTCACCGTGTACTTCCTCACTTACGGTTTCAAATGATACTGCATCCTTTTCTATTTTTATTTTCTCGCCGTCGATTGTCAATTCAATGAATTCACCTGATACTTCTTCGGGTTTCAATGCCTTCAGTGCATTTACTACGGCGCTCGCTTTTCCTTTGAACCTGGGTCCCAGGAGCCCCATGTTGGGTTTGACAGAGAAGCGCTCGATTTTCTTGGGCTTGTCGTAAGGAACATATACAGCCAAATCGGTCTCGCTCTGTCTTGCATGGGCTTTTAAATCGTAATCAGTCCTGTCTGCAATGCCCACAACCTCCACCCATCCAAACCGCTCGCTCGATATCTCTGCATCCCAGCAGTCAGCAGCATAGTGCGCCATTTCATCCTTCATGTGCTGTCTGAAACGCAGTTTATCAGGCGACACCCCCACGCGCATAAGGTATTTATAGGTCAGGGCAAGACAGTATCCCAGGAATTCATGTGCGATTATGCCCTTCTTTACAGCTTCACCGAGGGTCATCTTCCGGGACTCCCCGGCTGCCTGTCCCTCCTGCGAGTAAAGGTTCAGCACAATATCAGCCACTTCCTTAAATTTAGGATGCGTCTTGTCCCTCGGGTCTATGAATATCTCAGCCTCAGCCTGTGTAAACTCACGAAGGCGTATCACTCCCTGGCGGGGAGATATCTCGTTGCGGTAGGCTTTACCTATCTGCGTTGTGCCGAAGGGCAGTTGGTCGCGGTAGAATTTAAGGAGGCGCGGGAAGTCAACAAACATTCCCTGCGCAGTCTCGGGGCGAAGATACCCCATGCGTTTTCCGCCAGGTCCGATGGATGTCCTGAACATGAGGTTGAACTCATAGACTTTGCCAAGCCTTCCGCCGCATTCAGGGCATTTGATATTGTTTTTAGTGATAACCCCGGATAGCTCATCAGCGCTCATGGTATCAGGATTATCCACAACATCCTTGACAAGATGGTCTGCCCTGAAGGCTTCGTTGCACTTCTGGCATTCGGTGAGCGGGTCGGAAAACCCCCCTACATGTCCTGATGCGATAAAGACATTTTCTATGCCGATGGTGGGCGATTCTATCTCGTAATATCCTTCGTTTATCACAAATATGTCCCGCCAGATATTCTCAATTCTTCGCTTGAGCATTGCACCGAGCGGCCCATAATCGTAAAAGCCTGCGGTTCCGCCATAAAGCTCAAACGAGTTCCAGAGAAATCCGCGGCGCTTTGCCAGCTCGAACACCCGTTCGTATTTATCAGCCATGTTATCGAGAGCTTAATGCATGTTTTAGATTATTATACTTTCTCGGATTGGGTATATTTTTGGCTATACCGTCAATAAACCGCTGGATTTGGATAAATTCGAGACTTTTTATTATCTTCAGGTTTGAAAAAACCACAGAGCGCACAGAGGACACAGAGAACGAGAACGATTACAACTCTGTGCTCTCTGTGTCTTCTACGGCTGATTTTCTTTGCCATGACACTTTTATCCAGAATAAATTAAAAAGTCATTACTGTAAGCAAAAGCTAATTCTTAAATATGATTCAATAATAAAGGAATTAAAAATGGCAATTAAGAAAAGTGAATTATACAGCTCTCTCTGGAAAAGCTGCGACGAGTTAAGGGGTGGAATGGATGCCTCGCAATACAAAGACTATGTATTGGTATTGTTAT
>CAYSLW010000235.1:0-3304 GCA_964431955.1 uncultured Candidatus Methanoperedens sp.
TTCAGGAATTGTTTAGGAAAGTTTTTTCTGCTTAAAGGCCAGAGTCTTGTGCCGCTGCCGCCTGCGAGGATTAGCGCCTTCACAATAATCCTCCTTTCTTACGATATTGCATCGATATGCCCAAGCAGTTCAGCCGTCATGTTTCTCATCAATTCGCTGTTTTCCCTTGCTTCTACATTCAGTCTTATCACCAGTTCGGTATTGGAACATCGCAGGTTGAATCTCCATTCAGGAAACTCCATGCTCAGGCCATCAGTATAATCAATGACAAGGGCATTGCCTCTATATTTGTCTTCTATTTCTTTGATGACCAGCAAGGGATTGTCAACCTTACGGTTAATTTCTCCGCTTACAGGAAATAGCTTCATACGCTCATCAACCAGTTCTGATAGCTTCTTGCCTGTCTTGCTCATTATTTCTACCACCAACAGCCACGGTATCATCCCGCTGTCGCAGAAGGCAAAATCCCGGAAGTAATGGTGTGCACTCATTTCTCCGCCATATACTGCGTTCTCCGTCCTCATTCTCTCTTTTATAAAGGCATGTCCAGCTTTGCTCTGCACAGGAATTCCTCCTGCTTTTGTAACAATATCAATAGTGTTCCATGTAAGGCGCGGATCATGGATTATCTTGGAATGAGGATGCTTTGACAGCATTGCAGAAGCAAGCAGTCCAACTATATAGTATCCCTCTATAAACGCTCCGTTTTCATCAAACAGAAAACATCTGTCAAAATCGCCATCCCATGCCACACCAATATCAGCATGATACTCCCTAACAGCCCTCGCAGTTGCGTCGCGGTTTTCTGGAAGCAGAGGATTGGGCACGCCGTTTGGAAAAGCGCCATCTGGTTCATGGTTGATTTTTATGAAAGACAAAGGCAAATACCTTTCAAGCAGGTCTATTATTCTCCCTGCATAGCCGTTCCCTGCATTTACTACTACCTTGTAGGATTTCAAATCATCCACAGAGATATAACTAATGATATGATAAATATAAGCATCTTCTATAGACAGCATGAAAAAATTGCCCCTCTGTGCAGCACATGAAAGACGAGCGCCTCCTAATGAGTCTATAACCATATCCCTTATTGTATTTAGACCAGAGTCTCTGCTTATCGGTTTTGACTCTTCGCGAACGAATTTCATCCCATTATAGTCCATAGGATTATGGCTTGCTGTAACCATAATTCCACCATCCATTTTTTCATGGGATGTCGCAAAATAGACCATTTCAGTTCCACATATTCCGATATCAAAGACATCAACACCACTGTCTATAAGTCCCTCTGATAAGGCACTACAGAGACCTTCACTTGACAGACGCACATCCCTCCCAACTATCACCTTTTTTGACCTCAGAAACTTCGCATATGCAATACCTATATGATAGGCAATCTCCTCATTCAGTTCATCCGGAATACGCCCCCTGACATCATATGCTTTAAAACACGCCAACGAATTTGTCATTTCACTGATTCGGGGACAGTCCCGATTCTACGACTGCGTCCGTAAATCTGGGACAGTCCCCTTCTTCTTCATATCATCCTTTGTCCTCTTTAATTCCCTCATGCCTTTATTACCTTACATTTCCAAACTTCCTAATCCTCAAACCGGAACCTAAATCGCCGCAACACTCTTGGTCTGTAAAGTTATACTTAATTCATCTGAACGGATTAGTTGTCGTACAGAGGCATTCATAAATTCAACAGTAACAGGCTCGCCATCTTCTCCGTAACTGACGATTACTCCCCCGGGCTCTTCTATGGCATCCACGGGGGGGTCATCACGGAGGATAAGGATAAGTATATCTGCATCCTGGTCATATTTTATTCTCATTTTCTTCCCCCTTCCAGTATTTTTCTGTTTTGCTCGTCCAATAAATTGTCAATATTTTCCTGCTTCCTCCAGTATCTTTAAAAGGAACCCTTAATAGCCCACTTCCTTTTTTAGACTGTGCTACAAAGGCATCCATATCGCCGGGTACAATCTGTTGAGGATTTTTCAGCAAATTTTCGACCTCAGCCCGTGTTATCCCAATTTTCTTTTCCCATTCTTTTTGCCGCTCTTCGGCGTGTTTAGTCCAGATAATATTCATTCTGACTGTGCTTTTTCCTTGATGTTGGAATTCCTGTTCTTTTACAAAGAAAAGGTCGTCCTTCACAAAACCTGCTATCTCTTCATCTCACCCACAGTAATCATGTCTTTTATCTTTTCAAATTTTGCATTGCCTATGCCTTTTACCTTCTTTATCTCGTCTATACTCTTGAATCTACCGTTTACCTCCCTGTATTCAACAATCCTCTCTGCTATTACTGCCCCTATGCCAGGCAACTTCATGAGTTCTTTTTGAGAAGCATTATTTATGTCTATCTTTTCTCCTCCATAAACAGCGAAAGGCACAATCAATAATAATGTAGCCAGAGATAATGCCAATACCTTCTTCATGATTGCCCTCCTATCTGCTTCCTCATTTTCTCTACATATTCCACAAAAAACGCTAAAAATATTCCTGCAAAGAGGCTTGCAATGCCTGCAAGGGCTATGTTCATTTTTATCTTTGGCTTGACGGGATTTTTCAGAATATAGAGCTTTCCTAACATTTCAACACCCATTGGTCTCTTAAGCGCCTGCTCTATTGCAAACATTTCTACTTCCATATCAGACGCTTTCTTTTTTATCTCCACTGGATTAAAACCAAGTGGTATAAGGTTGCCCTCTTTGAAAAGTTTCTTATACGTCTGTGCCAATTCGTTTGATTCTTTTATAACATTGGAGAGTTCCTCTGACTGTTTTATAAGTCTTTGCCTTTCTTCTTCAACAAAGCGGTTTATAAAAGAAAGGTTATTCAAATATGCGACAAGTTCTGTGGCTGTCTGAGACAGAGCATCTGTATTTTTTGCTTCAATGATTAACTGGAGTTTGTCTGCAGAATCTTTCAGGGCAGTTAATTTTACATCTGATACTAAATGGTGCATTGTTGGTAAAATTTTCTCCCTTTTTTCTTTATCAATCTTGCCAATAATACTAACCAGTTCTTTTGCTGTTAGTACTGGCAGTTTCAGCACAACATCTCCCCGGTATATCTTGGGCATTAGAAGACTTATTATCGCTGATGCAAGGACAGCGGCAAGGAATAGTCCTATGATAAGCGTTTTTCTTTTTACGATTATCTTCCAATAATCATAAAGGTTAATCTCGTCATTGTAAGTTGCCGTGCCTTTATTCTGAGTTTCCATAAAGCCTCCTCTTGGAAGAATGGGAATGGTTCTATTTTAAAGGGTCAATTGTCTTAAATCCCATAG
>CAYSLW010000236.1:0-580 GCA_964431955.1 uncultured Candidatus Methanoperedens sp.
AATTTATCCCTATTACAGATTTATTGAAGCAGGTTTTGATGTTAAAGTAGTTGGACCTGAAACAAACAAGGAGTACAAGGGTAAATTTGGTGTTGGTATAAAATCGACACTTGCACCGGAAGATGTTGATATAAATGAAATTGCAGCCGTAATAATCCCGGGTGGATATGCTCCCGGAAAGATGAGGTTAAATAAGCTTATGGTAAATATAGTTAGAGATGCTTTTATTTCTTCAAAAATTATAGCTTCGATATGTCATGGTGGCCATATGCTTGTAGAAGCTGACATAGTCAGAGGGAAAAATGTTACAAGCTGGAAAGGTGTCGCTACTGATTTAAAAAATGCCGGAGGAAATTACCTTGATCAAGAAGTTGTGGTGGATGAAAATCTTATAACTTCCAGGATGCCTGAAGATTTGCCGGCATTTTGTAGGACAGCCATCAGTTTGATTAAGTAAAAGGTGTGAAATTTTATAAAATCTGCTTTTGATATTTCTTTTTTGAAATAGAAGCTCTTATTGTTAGGAGCTGGCTGGCCACTGTACGCAATGTTAGAACCAAATTCTCGTAATCTGGATCAA
>CAYSLW010000236.1:590-3278 GCA_964431955.1 uncultured Candidatus Methanoperedens sp.
TATAGCAGGGGCAAAAAGTATGATCCCGGCAGATTTCCATATAGTAAAAATGGTAGCAAAGTCTTTTACATACACGCCAAGCAGCATTCCAAGCTCAGCAGCCATTACTGCACCCAGTGATAGCACCATTAACAGAAGTAAAGGTTCTGTGCCAAATGCCCTATTTATAGCAAGGATCAGGATACCCATAAAGAAACTTAAAATGAAGCCGAGTATTCCTTTAGCCAGAAAAATATCCTTAACCGATGCCGGAGTAACCATCAATGCCCTTATTGTCTTTTTCTCTTTTTCTGTGGCAATCGAAGTAGATGGCAACATAAGGCCACCCAGAAATATTGTCATAAGTACAATAAAAGGAAGCAGGCGTTCATTCCATGGTAAGCTTGTTTTGTCACCCAGGGTAACTGATACAATTTCGATAGGTGCTTCCTGACCGGTCAGCTCTCTTATAGTGTTAGCTATTGAGACCCCTATTATAATACGGTTCCTTGCCAGGCTTTCACCCCAGATAAAGGTTTCTATTTCTGTGCTCTCCTTCTGCATGATGAAGTCGTCGAAACCTGAAGGTATGACAATGCCGATATCGACACTACCGTCTTTAACTGCCTGTTTCATATCAGAAGCGGTATTGTATTTATGTGTATCTATGGAATTAAGGTCTTCAAATCTGGAAACTAGCTGAGAATTGCCCTCATCTAAAATACCCAACCTTGGTCTGTCGGTAAGCCAGGTACCAAATAAGAGGGATAGAATAATAGAGATCATGATCGGCGCCACTATGGAAAAGATTATTATATAATTTCTGGAGCCATAGAAAAACTCCTTACTCAATAGCACACCTATACGTCTGACATTCATCGAAATTTCCTCCTCAATACAAAAATACCAGCCCAGAATATAACTGCGGTAAAACTAAATAGTATTAAAAGATTGACCCAGATATCTCCCCAACCGGACCCGAAATTAGCCGAACGATGCACAGTATCGACCAGATAGTAGGAGGGAATGATCTTGACCCAGCCGGTCACTATACCCGGAAATATTACCGTAAATGATGGAATTATTAGGATAATTAGAATGGGAAAACTCCAGGCCAGCACCGACATAAAATCTCTGGCCTTGGCCGATATGAGAAAACTTATACCAGTGGCAAGTGCCGCTCCAAGTAACAAAGACACCAGGATAATCAAAGGCTGCATGTTCATGCCGCCAATAATAGTCATGATCAGAATTGCCTGGACAAATGCCAGACCTATACCGAAAATACTTTTAGCAATAAAAATTTCAGTAACCGTTGCAGGAGTGACCAGCAAAGCTCGAGCAGTTCGGCGCTCTACCTCCTCACTAATAAGATTAGACAAACCCAGGATCTCCATCATGATAATAAAAATAGCCAACAGTGGACGCAAGCGGTCACGGGGAGGCAATGGTGTACCGGTCATGTCTTGTCCCAGTATTTCCTCTGATACTTCAAAAACTAGGGGTTGACCTGTCTGTATATATATAAGTTCCCTTACTACGACCTCTATGGCTTCTTTTATTTCCTGAGGAGCGTCAGGAGTAAAATACAGGGTAAGGTTTGGTTTTTGGTTTGAACCAAGCTTTTTCATTAAATCTGCCGGGATTGATATACCTGCTACATAATCACCCTCGAGCACCGCATCTTTCAGCGCCTCCTCCGATTCTGTATTAGAGATTTCCAGACCCTCTTCGTTTATCTGAGTAAAGAGAGGGAGGGAAACAGGGGAATACATCCCTATCTTTAAGTCTTCGTCAACAGAACTCGGCATGACAAAATAGATGACTAAATAGAAGATAAGTCCCACAAAAGTCAATAATACAATTGCCCTCTTCCTGAAAAATAGTGATAAGTCCTTAGAGATAAGAATTCTTATTATTTTTAAATTCATTCTACCAGGCCCCGTCCTGCGATCTTGATAAATATATCTTCCAGTGTGGCTTCCTCGCTATGTATAGTAACTACATTCTCCTTAGAAAATAGCTGCTGGACGTTGTTTGGTGTCTCGGCTGTGTCCAGACCGATCTCCCTGTCTTCTAACCTGCCGCCAGATGTTTTTACCTTGGCCTTAAGGGCGCGTTTGCCATATTGCTGCTTAAGATTAAGAGGTGTATCCAGAGCCACTATTCTGCCCTGGTTCATGAAAGCGACCCGGTCGGAAAGTTTATCAGCTTCCGCCATATCATGGGTAGTGAGAAATACAGTGGCTCCCCTATCCCGCTCCTGCATAATGATGTTATGGATAGCCTTGGATGAAGTAGGGTCCAGTCCTGCAGTAGGCTCATCAAGAAACAAGACCTTAGGCTGGTTCACTATCGACCTTGCTACCATAAGACGCTGTTTCATTCCTTTGGAATAAGTCTCGACCCGGTCCTTCTCCCGTCCCTCCAGACCTACACGGTTGAGTAGTGCATTTGCATCAAAAGACTTGATGCCGAAGAGACGTGCAAACAGGTTGAGATTTTCAATGGCAGTCATCTGCTCATATAGATTAATGATCTCAAAGCAGACACCAATATATCTTTTTACTTTTTCCACATTTTCGGCAACATCCATACCCAATAAAATAGCCCTGCCGCCCTTAGGTCTCATTTGTCCGGTCAGCATATTTATAGTAGTGGTCTTACCAGCGCCATTAGGACCGAGAAAACCCAGGATCTCCCCATTAG
>CAYSLW010000237.1:0-3262 GCA_964431955.1 uncultured Candidatus Methanoperedens sp.
AGCCTTAATGCCTCAATCCCTTGCTTTGCCTCCTCGAAATCAGCCTCGCTCTCCTTCTGTTCAATCAGGATATCCGTCTCGGCATCCCTCACCTTCTGGTGCCTTCCGAACTCAAGCACCTCGCTTTTAACCGCATGCTGGGAGCGCACATCTGCCACGCCCAGTCTTCCCGCGCGCTCGAATTCGGTCTCGCCCGGTCTCACTTTGACGGGAAGAGAAAGCGGCTGGTCTTTTGTTGTTCCTTTTTCCTTCCCAAAGTAATAAACGACCCTTCCTTTCACTTCAAAATCGCCTGTTTGATTTGGCTTTATCCTGACGTCGAGCTCCTTTCCAGCACCGGGATCAACAGTATAGGTGGTGGTATATTGACCTGCGCCTGAAGTTACGAATCCCGATGAGGTCACGGACATCCCTGAAGGAGGGATGATGATTACCTGTACCGTCATCGCAGGTTTTGTAATGACGTTCACCGCAGATAGTTTTAATACAATATCTTCCCCCATGACCACGTCCGTCTTCTCCCCATAGAGCTGGACGCTTGCAGATATCAGAGCCTCTGCTTGCGCGGATTTTTTCCTTGATATGTAAATAATCAATATGAGTATCAGGGCCAGGATGCCTATGATTATCAGTGTATTTTTGCTCAATCCGGTCGTCTTTTCAGCAGCCGTTCGCTCATCCACCGGGGTTGGAGGAGGGGTTCTTACCTTTATTGGAAGACTCAATGTACTGTCTTCTGCGGTTGATATATCGCCCCCGAAGTAATATATTACCCTTCCTTTAACATTAAAATCGCCTATCTGGTTTGTCTTTATTCTTACTTCGATATCCCTGCCCGCGCCTGTACTGATATTAAATGTTGAAGTGAATTGCCCAGCGCCTGAAGTAACGAAATCTGATGAACTCACGGACATCCCTGAAGGAGGGATTAAAATTACCTGCACAGTCATCATCGGTTTTGTAATAATATTGACCGCTGAAAGTTTCAATATAATATCTTCCCCGAGAACTACATCTGTCTTCTCTCCATGAAGCTCGACGCTTGCGTTCACTGCGGCTGAAGCAGTATTAACTAAAAGTATGAAAATAAAAGAAACAATTAGAGTAGCCTTTAGTATTCTATTCATATTACCACCCGAATGTGCGTGTTAAATAGTGCGTTTTTGGCTGTATTTATCTTAATCGTATTTATCTCCATTTTATTTCATACCACCTGAATTTCACAATTTTCATTGTCACACGAGTATATATTTATGCTGTTGGATAGCAGGCCTTTCAGTGTCGCACCATTGCTTATTCGAATGAACCTTAGTTTACTTTACAGGATTTGCAGCCCATCGATCACCCTCTTCGCCACAACATCATACGGAACAACCACGCCGAGCAGCGGCATAAGGTCTTTTGTCCAGCTTTTCCCAAGCTCAAATATCTTCCCTTTCAATTCCTCGTGGGAATACGTCTTATCATAAAGAGTAAGCTTGCTGTTTATCAACTCAATATCAGGCTTGATACCTCTTTCCAGCAGGAACCATAAATCATAGAGATCCCTTGCCATCCCTCTTACCAGCAAAGCTCGCACCTTTCAGCAAAGATATGGTCAAGGGTTGCTGCGCCGACAATGAACGTCTTCACATCATCATACTCGGTCCGCACAGGTATCATGTATTCAGATACTTTCTTCCCTCTCAGGCTTACATCTATCCTCACCAGACCTTTGGTAATGTCCCTGCCATCATACAGCGGGCCTTTGAATAGAAAACTTGTGGTTTTTGAATATAAAAGGCTAAGGTATGCCGCCTGGATATAATCCCTTTCCTGTGTAAATAGCTGTACCCTGTTCTTCAGGGCATGCTTTTCTATTTGTTTCCTCGTCAGCATCTACGTTTCCCTCCATCCAAGGAGCTTATCCTCGCTCATATTCACATTAACATGCCATTTCTTATCCCATATCCTGCTCTTTTTATTTACCGGGTCAAGTTTTACATACTCACTCGATGAGCATTCTAATAGCTTCCCGGCATCTTTACCAAACTTCTCAAGCAGGTATCCCAATCTCGAGCAAAGGCTTCTATTCTTCATGGCTGCCGCATACGAGAAGAGCTTATCTGGATCGATTTTTTCCTTTGCATTGTAAACCGCTTTTACTACTTCTACCATCCCGCCGGCGTTCTGCGGAAGGTAAAGACTATCGATGAGCGCCTTTTCCTCTTCAGCCATTAAAAAATCGAGGTCTCCTATCCTCTCCTTCCTGTAGCCGAAGAACTTCTCCGGTTTCATTAATACATATTTGAACCTGAAACTGTTGAATTCAACCTCCTTCTTTTTCCTCGTGGATGCTAGAAAAACCATAATGGGAACCTGTTCAGTAAAACCATAGAAATTCAGGGCGCTAAAGAAGCTCACATATGAAGGATAAACGACCCTTGATGCTATAAAAAACTGGTTTGAGAGAACGCGCTCTGGTTCAAAACCAAGCAAGAGATACTTACCCCTTTCGACTGATTTGATAAAACCCCTGCCCTCGAGCCTTGCTGCGATAGCATATGCTTTTTTTATGCGGATTTTTAGCAAATTCGCAAGCTCCCGCACAGTGAAATAATAATATTCCTGCTCGAATAACGATTTTATGATGTAATCTGTGGGGAGTTTTATAGCATTATACATGTAAATGCTTACACGATTTACATAGATAAAAGTATTTTGCTCCCGCCCCCGCCATGCCACAGTTTTCGCTGGAACGCTTTGGGCTGGCGGCTGACACACTCCAGCACCGCCATTGCAATTTTATTCCGGATTAAATTTATATCGTATAACGTTATACGTATAACTATGACCGAAGTAAAAGTGCATAATAAATATCTTATTGTAATCCCAAGAACCGTACGCGAGGCGCTTGGGATAAAAATTGGCGAAACAGTCGAATTTGTTGTTGAAAAAGGTAAAGCCGTGCTTTATCCCCATCGTGGAAGCACAGCATCTGTGAGGCGTTTGCATGGTATCATCAAGCACGAGGGTACGATAGACGAAGGCATAGAAGAAGGATATGCAGCCATGGGAGCCAAATGAGGTACGTAGATTCTAACATTTTCATCAGCAATCTCATTGGAGATAAGAGGCTGGGTAAAGCCGCCGAGAAGTATCTTGGGGCATTTAACTTCTAAAATCAGCTGAATTCCGTAGGTACAACTGCATCCGCACTGGATTTTGGGCGGGCTGGCGGCTGATGCGCGCAGGCAACGCCGTTGTATTTTGCGAAAAACCC
>CAYSLW010000238.1:0-3229 GCA_964431955.1 uncultured Candidatus Methanoperedens sp.
GTTCATTTATGAACCACAGTTCATAGCCGACTCTGTGGTTTTTTAAAAAATATTCAAACATGTCGTCTTGTGCAAAGTACGCAAAATATTTTTAATCTTAAACCTATACACATATCTTGGGAGAAATCCATGGATACCGAATTTCTGAATAAAGACTTTGAAGGATATCTTGAAGCACGGCGCTTTGCTAAAGTATTATCCAAAGAGATTATTAGCAATATTGAAGCTGGCATGAGTGAAAAGGATATAGAGGATGTCGCCTCTAAAGTTTTCCGTGACCATGACGTGAAGCAGCACTGGCACGCGCCTGTCATCGGTGTGGGTGAAGGAAGCGCAAAAATGAGCAGCCTGTATGCTTTAACGTCAGGTTTTCTGACCAAACATAAGCGCATTCTGCGAGAGGATGATTTCGTCTTAATAGATATTTCACGCAGGATCGCCGAGCATGCAAATAACACGATGAGGGTGGCAGATGTATTCCGCTAAGTTCGAGGAGCTGGTATTTGTGGGAAGAAAATCTGTGATTCTGGATAATTTGTGAAAGAATATGCAGGAAGAAAGCTGGCACTCCTACGAACTATATACCGTACTTGAGAAACTGAATACCAGAGTTTCAGGATTGACAGATAAAGAGGCAAAGGAAAGGCTTGCCCAGTACGGTTACAACGAACTTGAGGAAAAAAAGAAAGAATCTTACTTCCAGGTGTTCCTGCGCCAGTTCAAGAGCCCAATAATTTATGTACTCATTTTTGCTGCGCTTGTGGCTTTTTCACTTGGTCACTATAATGATGCCATTATAATTGCGGTAATTTTGACCGCAAACTCTATCATTGGCTCTGTACAGGAGGGCAGGGCTGAGCGGGCAATTTCTTCTCTCAAGAAACTTGCCTCACCTATTGTAAAAGTAAAAAAGGATGGAAAAATAGTAGAGATCCCTGCAAAGGAAGTAGTCCCTGGCGGCATAACCCTATTTGAGACAGGCGACAGGATACCGGCAGATGCTCGTTTAATAGCCTGCGTGAACCTGAAAATAGATGAAGCCATTCTCTCAGGTGAATCTGTAGCTTCTGAAAAACAAGTTACAAGTGTAAAAACTGATGCAAAGCTGACCGACCAGAAGAACATGGTTTTTTCAGGGACTCAGGTCGTCTCAGGGCACGGAGAGGCAGTCGTAGTTGCTACAGGCATGCATACCCAGATGGGAAGAATAGCCAAAACCGTACAGGAGGCAGAGGAAGATATCCCCATAATGAGAAGAATGGCACATTTTTCAAGATGGATAATCAGGGCAGTTTTACTCGTGATGGCTTTTACTCTGATAGTTGGCTTATTGAGAGGATATTCCTTCTATAAAATATTCATGGTCGTCCTGAGCCAGATGGTCTCCGCTGTACCGGAAGGTCTCCCTGTCGCTCTTACTGTAGCCCTTTCCATAGGCATGTACAGGATGGCAAAAAAGAACGTTCTTATAAGGAGACTTGCAGCAATAGAAACCCTTGGCTCTGTTACAGCTATATGCTCAGATAAGACAGGTACTCTTACAAGAAATGAGATGACAGTTACCAGGGCTTTCACAGGTTTCAAAGAATATGAAATCACCGGTGTTGGCTACATTCCTGAAGGCAAGTTCATAAAAGAGGAAAAAGTGATCAATCCTGCCGAAGATGGTTTGCTTTTTAATGCTATAAAAATCGGAGGGCTTTGCAATAACGCAAAGCTCTATAGAGAAGATAGAACGTGGAGGCTTTTTGGCGACCCGACCGAGGGCGCGCTTGTGGTGCTTGCATATAAGGCTGGAATCGATATAGAATTATTGAATAACACAATGCCAAGGGTTTTTGAGATACCTTTTGATTCAGTATCAAAGCTTATGGTCACTTTGCACAGCACTGGCGAAAAAAAAGTGGTTTTTGTGAAGGGCGCGCTTGAGCAGGTTCTTGGTCTTTGCGGGAAGGTTGCGACAGGAGAAGTCAGGGAGATGAATGATGAAGACAGGAAGGCGGTTGAGAATAAGGCTCTTGAGTACGGGAATAATGCTCTGAGAGTTATCGCCCTTGCTTATTGTGAAGTTGATGAGGAAACCAATATGCTCAGCATAGAGTCTCTAAGAGGGAAACTCATTCTGGCAGGCATTGTGGGTATGATGGATCCGCCAAGAGAAGAGGTCATTGAAGCAATGAGAAAATGCTACGAAGCGGGCATAACTCCCATAATGATTACCGGCGATCATCTATCCACGGCAATGGGCGTGGCAGGGAGGGTGGGAATGAAAAATCCCGCCACCATTAAAAACATTGAAAAAATATCGGATGACGATTTGCGTGAAGGGTTAAAAGATGCAAATGTGTTTGCAAGGGTGCTGCCTGAACAGAAGCTTCGCATAGTAAAGGCGCTCAAGTCCAGCAACCATATAGTTGCAATGACAGGAGACGGGGTGAATGACGTGCCTGCGCTTGCAAATGCCAATGTCAGCATCGCCATGGGGATAAAAGGAACGGATGCTGCAAAGGACATTTCCCATGTTGTGCTTGCTGATGACAACTTTGCAAGCATAGTTGCAGGTGTGGAAGAAGGAAGGGGAATAAAGGACAATATCAAGAAAGCTATCTATTTCCTGCTTTCCACGAACTTCGGTGAGATTGTGACACTCATCCTTATCCTTTCACTTTTCGCAGTTATGCCTGAACCGCCGCTTGTAGCAGTCCAGATACTCTGGATCAACATGGTTACTGATGGAGTGATTGTCATTCCGCTGATTACAGAGCCAAAAGATAAGGGTATCATGAAAAGAAGACCTGCTCCCCCGGAAGAGACATTCATCACAAATTGGATGATACCGAGAATCGTACTTTCAGCGCTTGTGATGAGTATAGGCTCGGTTTCCATATTTTACTATTATTACGAGTCTACAGGTTCATTTGAACACGCCAGAGCGGTGCTGTTCACAACCCTTGTGGTCTTCCAGTGGTTCAATGCATTGAATGCAAGATCGTTCACCATGTCGGTTTTTAGAATGAATCCCCTGTCTAACAAGAACCTGTTAATCGGTCTTGGTATTGGGATAATCCTGCAAATGTCTGCGATTTATTTTACGTCCATGCAGCCGTTTCTCGGAACCGTGCCGCTTGGAGTTATGGATTGGATAAATATACTGGGAGTTTGCAGTACAATAGTGATAGCAGTTGAACTCTATAAATATGTTGTTAAACTAAAAGGAAAAATTTAAGGA
>CAYSLW010000239.1:0-3197 GCA_964431955.1 uncultured Candidatus Methanoperedens sp.
CCATACCCGGACACGCCCTCCCGAGGCGTGACTCGGGAGGGGTATGCGAAGCATACCCCAGACCGCGTAAAGTGAGGTATCGCTTTATGATCGAAGGTGTTCTGCCTGCCCTTATAACTCCTTTCACAAAGGATAATGAGATAGACCGGGAAGGTCTGCAGCAGAATATCGAATTTTTGATTGAAAACGGAGTTTCTGGCATCGTTCCCTGTGGAACCACTGGAGAATCCGCAACTCTTTCTATCGAGGAACATGAAAAAGTCATTGAAATTGCAATTGAATGCTCGAAAGTTCCTGTAGTAGCAGGCACGGGCTCGAATAACACAACAGAGGCATTGGAATTAACAAGGTTTGCCAAGGATGCAGGCGCTGCTGCTGCACTTTTGATTACGCCGTATTATAACAAGCCCAATGACAGGGGTATGCTTGCCCATTTCAAGAAGGTTGCAAACGAGGTTGATATACCCGTGATTTTATACAACGTCCCATCGCGCACAGGCATCAATCTCAAGCCTGAAATCGTGGCAGGGCTGGCAAAAGAGAGCAATATCATAGGGATAAAAGAAGCAAGCGGGAACCTTGAGCAGATAACAAGGATTATAGAAATGACGCAGGATGAGGACTTCGTCGTCCTTTCGGGTGATGATGCCCTCACGCTGCCAATAATGGCTCTGGGCGGCAAGGGTGTAATTTCTGTCGTAGCCAATGTCGCACCGAAACTTGTGGTTTCCATGGTCGAGGCGTTTCAAAGAGGAGATATGGCTGAGGCAAGAAAATTGCATCTTGCGCTGGCTCCTCTGATACGCGCTGTCTTTCTGGAGACCAATCCTATCCCAATCAAAAAGGCTGTTGAACTTATAGGACTCCCTGCTGGTCATTTAAGGCTCCCGCTTGCACCTATAAGCGAGGATAACGAAAGAAAGCTGAGAGCAGCTTTAAACGACCTTAAATTAATAAAGTGAGCTTTTTATGATAAAAATCGCTGTAAGTGGCGCCTGCGGAAGAATGGGCGGGCTCATTATTGAAAATGTGCTGAAATCAAAGGATTTAGAGCTTGTTTCTGCCATAGACGTGACCAATATAGGCAAGGATATAGGCGAGGTGATGAGGGGGGGTAAATTAAATATTATAGTCGAGGATGCAAATAAGATTGATGCAGCTCTTGATAGAGCTAAGCCAGATGTACTTATTGATTTTACGATAGCTCAGGCAGCAGTGAAAAATGTAATTGCAGGTGCCCGAAAAAAGGTCAATCTGGTTGTAGGAACCACGGGTTTCACACCTGAGCAGCGCACGTTAATGGAAAATGCTATTAAAGATAACAATGTGAGGGCTGTAATCTCACCCAATTTCTCCATTGGCGTGAATGTTTTCTGGGGTCTCTTGGCTGAAGCTGCAACGCGCCTTGGGGATTATGACGTAGAGATTATAGAAGCGCATCATAACCAGAAAAAGGATGCGCCAAGCGGCACTGCCATGAAGGCGGCGGAAATCATTTCAAAGACGCTGGGAGGAAAAGAGCTGATTTACGGCAGGCATGGGATTTCGCCGCGCCAGAAGGAGATTGGTATCCATGCAGTGCGTGGCGGGGATATCGTTGGCGACCATACTGTTCTGTTCGCCGGTGACGGTGAGCGCATCGAGATAAAGCACCAGGCGCACTCAAGGCAGGCGTTTGCAAAAGGCGCCGTGAAAGCTGCTGTGTGGGTTTCGTCTGCGCAACCCGGCGTATACGATATGGCGGACGTGCTTGGGATAAGACCCCGTGTTTAAATATGGGGAAAAGCATGGTGGAAAAGCTGTTTAAGGAAGGAGAGCATTTCCATTTCATGATACGGAAAGGGAAGGGATAAACGCAACTCCTATATGCTTTCCAGTTGATTAGTTCCCATCATGCAAGTAAACGCAGACCTCCACATCCATTCAAAATACAGCATGGCAACCTCCCCGAAAATGGACCTGCCCACCATTGCCTCGGAATCAAGGAAGAAAGGCATACAGCTTGTGGCGACAGGCGACTGCCTGCACCCAAAATGGCTGACTGAGATAAAAAAGCTGAAGGAAGAAAAGGGGGTTTTCAAGACCCCGTATTTAAATACGGGGACTGATACTTGTTTTGTATTAACAACCGAGGTTGAGGATATAAATCAGGTTCATCACCTCCTGATTATCCCCTCAATATCAAAAGCGCAGGAACTGTACGAGTTCATGAAACCCCGCTCGAAAGATATAGACTCGGATGGCAGACCCAATGTCAGGTTAAACGGCGAAGAGATTGCGCAGGCAGCCAAGGATGCTGGCGCTCTAATCGGTCCTGCGCATGCCTTCACGCCCTGGACTGCCATGTACGCATCCCATAATTCACTTAAGGATTGCTATGGAGACATGGCAGAGCATATTTATTTTATTGAGCTTGGGTTAAGCGCAGACACATCATTAGCAGACCGGATTTCGGAGCTTCGCTGCCTCACCTTTCTTTCAAATTCGGATGCGCATTCCCCCTATGTGAATAAACTTGCGCGGGAGTTTAACCGCTTTGAGATTATCGATATCAGTTTTGATGAACTGAAGATGGCTATAATACGCGAAAAGGGAAGAAAGCCTGTCCTTAATGTGGGTTTTTATCCTGAAGAGGGAAAATACAACGAGAGCGCCTGCATTCGATGTTACAGGCATTACACACTTCGGGAGAGCATCATAAAAGGCTGGTCATGTTCATGCGGCGCAACGATAAAAAAAGGCGTGAAAGACAGGGTCAATGAACTTGCTACATACGATGAACCCAGGCACCCTGCTCACAGACCCCCGTACCTTCACCTCATACCTTTATCCGAGATAATCGCAATGGCGTTGGGAATGGGCACCAATACAAAGGGTGTGCAGGGGATATGGAATGCGCTTGTAGAACGATACGGCTCCGAGGTAGCTGTGCTCGTTGATGCGGATATCAAGAATTCTGGAGTGGATGAGAGTGTAATAAATGCGATACTTGCTTTCAGGTGCGGGAAGGTAAAAGTGCATCCCGGCGGAGGAGGACAATACGGGCGTATTGAATTGGATGCAGAGCGAAAAAATGATTGCGAACCGCAGAAGTCGCTGTTTGATTTCTAAAAATATAAAATTAAAAAGACATCAACAGCGTAACATTTATCATGGTTTATAGATACTATATGCTGGGTATTATGAAAGTATCACAT
>CAYSLW010000240.1:0-3191 GCA_964431955.1 uncultured Candidatus Methanoperedens sp.
TGCCTAAACAAATTGCGATATACGGAAAAGGCGGGATCGGGAAATCAAGCACAGCATCAAATGTTGCAGCAGCCTGCGCTGATGAAGGCTACCGCGTTACGATAAGATATTTTTCATGGTCGCAGCAGTTATTTTCAATTTTATGTGTGTTGAGGAAGTGGTGCACAAACTCATGGAAATCCGTTCTTATTATTTCGCCTATAATTAACTCATCAACGTAATCTTCTTTGGATATTTGTTCTTCTTCTATTTCCAGACGCTTAAATTCTTCGCGAAGTTCTTGATCCTGTTCCCAAGAGGGCACTACTATGTCCTCCACCAGATTCCAAATCATATCCACAAAGCACACTCCGTAACCCGTATCGGTATAATATATCCCAAATGCATCACTACAATTGTGTTTTTGGGAATTGATGGAGAATGTGGAAGTGTATTCCAAGTTCATATCAGATTGCCTTTCTATAAAGACGCATTTAGAAGAATAACTTTAGGTGCGGTACTACATAGAACCCATCATCGAGCAAGTGCTGCCAGATTGATTAGTTTTGGGGCAGTCTCACCCCTAATCGTTATTTTATATCTGGGCATTGCTACGTGTTCGACATAGGCTTTTTATGAAGGGAGGAAATGTCCTGACGCGGGGAAGCGTGATCCAATATTTTTTTGTAACGATATACATCGTAGGGATTTTTTCTTGCCAGTGTCTGCAAAAAATCCTCAATTAAAAGGTCATCTTCTGATAAAATCTTTTTTTCCGTATTTCCACCGCTGCGCCGCTTAAAGGCATTAATGTCCTGAGACGTTACCCGTAGAGTATAATCACTACAATGCCGGTTCCTACTCCTATAATTTTCAGCGGGTCTCCGCCGCGATGCGTCCTTTTCAATAATATAGATAAGGTCCTTCAGTGCCTGTTCCACTCTCTTCCTTATCCTGCTCCGGACAACTTTCGCGTACCTCAGCCCGTGTGTATCCTCAAACGCTTCAATGTTTTCAAGATATTCCGTTTCAGTTTTGGTTAGCATTAGTAACATTATACTGTTACTTGCGTATATATAACGTTAGGTTGTTACTATTATATTGAAGCCCACTTTGAGAACCCAATACCTATATTGGCTGTTCGCCTTTATATATTTTATTTGGTGTCCGGGATGCCCCTGAGGGCATGGGAAAGCGCGCCTCTCATTGCAGCGAGCAGACCTTTTGCCAAATTTGGCAAAAAGTTTTGAGATACAATACTTGATCCCTGACAAAAGGGTATGTTTTGTTAAGGTCAGGATGCTATCAGGTATTCATTTGCATGGAATTTCTTTTGACTATTGTTAAGCCAGACAATTCTGACTTAACAATAGTTTCAGGCGTTAAGTCCTGTGATCCTTCTTTTTTCTCCGTGCTGCCAGCAGCAGCAACAGGATCGCCGTCATTCCCCCAAATCCCGGAGCCTCCGTAGTTCCTGGTGTGACTGTCACTGCAGAAGATGGAGATTCCGGCTGTACAGTTTCAGTTCCTGCCGGTGATGGGGAAGGGGACAATGCGCCGATTATCGCAAAATTGGAAAATGAAGGTGCTGTCGATTCGTATAACGTGTTTGTGTTATCTCCCCCTGTCTGGATAGTTTCAAGTTCATCCCATGCTGTGCCGTTCCATCTGGCGAGCTTTATGTTCGCGATGTTGTTATCAGCCAGCCAAACAAATCTGCGTTCATCTGCGGTTTGTTTTTTCAAAATATTGCAAGCTTATTTTTCGGTAAGCCCTAAGGACATAATTACGGAGTATATTATGTCATTATGACATAATTTCGAGTAATAAATAGGGGGAAAACCAGGCAAAATGACATAAACTACCCATGATTATGTCGCTGTATTTTAAGAATTATATAAAGAAAATGGGCGCGGTGCATCCGCCGAACGGTCTAAAATAATTGTGCCTGCGTGTATGCGTGTGTCTAATTTTTTAATACTGTATTCGGGCAGGCAGCCGCACTTAAGGGACTTGTGCGGCTGCTGCGAATAAAGATATGCTTTACGATTATATAAGAGTACCTTTGGGAAATTATAGCACTTATGAAGGAGGATTCGGAACGCTCAGAAAAGGAAAAGGAGGTTTTAAACGGGATGTCTGTTACAGACATTGCAAGACACGCGCCCTGCTCCCTATAGGAATGTATATCTGAATCAACAGAATAAAATATTACTATCTGTTTAATAAACAAAAAGTGGACGTTTTGCGGGATAACGTAGGTCAGAATAACCTACGTTATCCCATCAAACACCCACCCGAAGTTATATACGTTAAGATAGATAACGTAGGTCATTATGAAAATAAAAATGAGAAACCCCAGTAAAAGGACTTTATACCGACTTTATAAACGTGGCGGTTTCCTGACCATTCGTGACCTAACATCGGGCTTAAGTAGGAGCAGGCGCGATGACGCAGAATGGCAGGTTTTAGAAAGACTGGTCAGAAAGGGACTTGTCGTTAAAAGTGTTTGTGATGCAGAAGGAAAAACAGTAGCCGACGATTTTGAACACGGTATGTACCGTTATGGCAGGTACCTTGATCGCAGAATGTGGTATTCCCTCACTGAAGAAGGTAAAAAGGTAGCAGAACCTATCGTCAAGAAAGTAGATGAAATTAAAGAAACATTTTTCCCTACATCTCGTCATCGCAAACGTAATCGAAAAGTAGCTAAAAATAAAAAATACCAAAAACACGAACCAGAAGAACCCGAACCTGTGCTTCTGGAGAACATACCGAGTACGGGTGTAGTTTTAATAGATTTTTTTACTGAATGGTGTGAGCCGTGCAAAATCCTTGAACCCATTATATGGGAACTAGAGGAGACCTTTAAGAAAAAAGTAAAATTTATTAAAGTGGATATTGAAAAAAACCCTGAAATCGCCTCGAAATACAAAGTTCAGTTAGTACCTACGGTGATCATTGAAAAGGACGGGGTTTTATTTAAGAGGTACATGGGTGTGACCCGTTCAAACGTTCTTGAAGCGGACTTGAACTCAGCATTACAAGTTAAAAGCGAGTGCAAAGATGGAGTATGTCCCTTACCTGCGTGACCGGCGCGCTTCCCCATGTTTCTTGAGAATTGTGTATTGATTTGATGGAAGGAAATCTAAAGGAAAATCTCTTCCACATTCTCTTCCATTAATGGCACAGGAATATCTCTTCCACATTCT
>CAYSLW010000241.1:0-3189 GCA_964431955.1 uncultured Candidatus Methanoperedens sp.
CGTCGTTTGATAAACCTTTTTCAAAGGTTTTTGATAAAACTTTCTTAAAGTTTTTTAGACGGATTTTCACGGATTTATTTTCGTATCCGCGTGCATCCGTGCCATCCGTGCAATCCGTGTTCTATGGCGTATCTGCGTTCATCTGCGTTCATCTGCGGTTCGTATATCGAGGGCTCAATACATGAAATTTGCAGCCAGCGACACGATGCTCGCTTATTTTAGCAGCCTTGAATCCGAGCTAAACCGCGCCATCGACCTCGCCAACTGCGCGCGCGCCAACGGCGCAGACCCAAGACCTGAGATAGAAATACCGATAGCAAAAGACCTGGCAGACAGGGTTGAAAAACTCCTTGCAATCGAAGGCGTCGCGAAACGTCTCAGGGAGCTTGAAACCACCATGTCGCGCGAAGAGGCTGCATTACAGTTAGCTCTGGCAGTGGCTAAAGGGGAAATCGCAACCTTTGAATCCAAAAGAGATGCTATCGAGGCTGCTGTGAGAGTGGCGATGGCTGTTCTCACCGAAGGGGTGGTGGCTGCTCCTATCGAGGGTATTGCCAGGATAGACCTTGCAAAGAACGATGACGGCTCGGAATACATCAGGGTTTATTATGCCGGACCCATAAGAAGCGCAGGTGGTACGGCACAGGCGCTGTCTGTGCTGGCTGCTGATTATGTGCGGCGAAGCCTCGGGATTGCCAGGTTTATCCCAAGACCTGATGAGGTTGAGAGGTATGTGGAAGAGATCACGGCATATCGCCGTGTTGCCAATTTGCAGTATCTGCCTTCTGATGAAGAGATACGCCTGATTGTGAGGAACTGCCCGATATGCATAGATGGTGAACCCACGGAAGAGGCGGAGGTGGATGGGCATCGCGACCTTGCCCGAATCGAGACAAACAGGATACGCGGTGGTATGGCGCTTGTGATTGCAGAAGGCATTGCGCTCAAAGCCCCGAAAGTGAAAACACATGTGGATAAGCTCGGGCTTGACGGCTGGGAGTGGCTTGATAAATTCGTGGTCACAGTCAAAGGCGACGATGCTTCGGCGCAGTTGAAACCAAATGATAAGTATCTGCAGGATTTAATTGCAGGAAGACCTGTTTTTTCCTACCCTTCAATGCCTGGAGGATTCAGGCTCAGGTACGGCAGAAGCAGGAACACGAGCTTTGCTGCCGCAGGCATAAGTCCAGCCACGATGATATTGATGGATGATTTCATAGCCGCAGGCACGCAAATAAAGATAGAACGGCCGGGAAAAGCGGTAGGCACAGCGCCTGTGGATACTATTGAGGGACCTACAGTCCGCTTATTCAACGGAGATGTCCTGCGGGTGGATGACGCAGAAGAAGCTCTCAGGATAAGACCCTCGGTACAGAAGATTCTGGATATAGGTGAGATTTTAATAAATTATGGGGACTTTCTTGAGAATAATCATCCCCTGGTGCCGTCGTCATACTGCTATGAATGGTGGCGGGAGGAACTTGCTGCAAAAACTTCCGTAAGAGATCTCGGAGATATTAGAAATCCAGATCAAAAAACTGCCCTCTCTCTATCCGATACTTATAAAGTGCCGCTTCATCCAAAATATACATATTTCTGGCATGATATTAACTTCGATGAATATATTCAACTGGCAGAATACATCCAAAAAAATGGCAAATATGCAGAAAAACTCTCATTTCCGCTTGATGATAAAATAAAAAACATCCTTGAGACTCTTCTTGTGCCCCATATCGTACGCGAGAGGCAAATTCAGATTGAAGACCCGCTCCCTTTATTGAGATGCCTCGGGCTTGACGCCAGCCTGAAAAAGACATGGACTGCAACAGAACCAAATATAATGGATACGGTCTCGAAAGTGAGCGGTATAACTATCCGAAGCCGTGCTCCAGTCAGGATCGGCGGCAGGATGGGGAGACCCGAAAAATCGGACAGACGTGAAATGAAACCCGCACCGCATGTGCTTTTCCCCATAGGTGAAGCAGGCGGACGGCGCCGTTCGCTTCGGAGCGCAAGAGATTATGTGGACTTGGGCGACAACGGCGAAAGAGGTACTGATTTGAGAGCGGGGCTGTCTGCCCAGAAAGAAAAGGTCGGGACGATAAAAGTCCAGATTGGAGAGCGCATATGTCCGTCGTGCAAAACCCGGACGTTCAAGAACAGATGTAAATGTGGAAAATTCACGCAACCGGTGTTTAAATGTCCCTCCTGCGGATGGACCCCGTATTTAAATACGGGGCATGATAAATCTGTTTGCCCGAAATGCAAAAAAGAGACTTCGTCTGTCACAGAGATGACTATCGATTTTAAAAAAGAATACCAGGATGCGTTGGATAGAATAGGTGAGAGGGATAAAACCCCGTATTTAAATACGGGGATTAAAGGAGTGCTTGGTCTAACGTCAAAGAATAAGACGCCTGAGCCGCTGGAAAAAGGCATCCTGCGCGCGAAACACGATATCGTGGTGTTCAAGGACGGAACTGTAAGATACGACCTCTCCGATATGCCTCTTACACACATCAAGCCAAAAGAAATAGGCGTTTATGTGGAAAAGCTGAAAGAACTCGGATACGTGAACGACATTCACGGAAAACCGCTTATCGAGGAGAATCAAATACTTGAACTTAAAGTTCAGGACATCGTCGTTTCAAAAGACTGTGCAGAATACCTGCTGAAGACTGCACGATTCATTGACGACCTTCTGACGAAATATTATAAAGTCGGTTCGTATTACAATATAAACAGCATTGACGGTCTTATAGGGAAACTGGTAATCGGGCTTGCTCCTCACACTTCTGCCGGAGTTCTTGGCAGGCTGGTGGGTTTCACGACCGCATCCGTAGGTTACGCGCATCCATTCTTCCATGCAGCAAAGAGAAGAAACTGCTTCCATGGAGATGAAAAAATATTGGTTTACAAAGAAGATGGCTTTGAGCTTTTAACGATTCGCGAGCTTGTTGAACTCAGTCTTATCGGCAAAACAGAAAAAGACGATTTTGGAACCGAGTACAAGAAGATACACAGCCTGAAAACATTTGCTTTTAACACAAGAACGAAAAAATTCGAACTGGCGGATATAACCCATGTTTCAAAACACATTGCTCCTGAAAAACTGATCGAAATAAGAACGAAAAGCGGAAGAAAGATAATCGTAACCAAAGATCATGCTTTCCCTGATATATCAGGAGT
>CAYSLW010000242.1:0-3184 GCA_964431955.1 uncultured Candidatus Methanoperedens sp.
ATGACGTATAGGGTATGCTTTGCATACCCCTCGTTTGATAAAACTTTCCTAAAGTTTTTCATTTGCCTTTGTTTTGATGCGAACTCAGGCTTGGTCTTGTCTTTTCTGTTCCCTTGCCCTTTCGCCTCTGACCTCTGCCTTTTTTGCCCGCACTTGTTTTACCTCTGAAAACGCGCCCTTTCTGGTTGGTATTGGTAATCCATTTCAGGTTTTTATCCTTCTTAATTACCGGATGGCTTGTATCCACAAGTATGGTTTCATACCATTTGTGTTTGCCGTCCTGTCCTACCCAGTAACTGTTCAATAGCTGCATATTGGGGTATCTTCTTGCCGCCCGCTCTTCTGCAATGCTCTGTATGCTTTTCCCGGGTGTAATCTTGTTAACGCCCATGTGCTTTGTCCTTCTGCCGCGCTGCCATCTAGATTTGCGCCTGCCTCCTGTTCTTATTCTTACCCTGGCGATTATAATCCCCTGCTTCGCTTTATAGCCAAGGGCTCTTGCCCTGTCAAGTCTTGTAGGATGGTCTAATCTTGTTACTGCGGGTTCCCGTCTCCACACCTGGCGCCTGTCCCACATGAGTTCCCCAACATCGGATTCATCCGGTTTTTTCCATGCGTCTCTTATATACGCGTACATTGATTTCATTGTATTCTCCTTTGTTTTACGGTTCAGCCTTATAATGCCACATCCCTGCGGGAGCTTCTCCCGCCGCTTCCAGCCTTAAACAATGTCATCGTAATTAAAGATTTCTTACCAGCAAATTAAATTTTTCACCCCAATGTATATAAAGCCTTAAATACCCTATATAAAGTTGATGATTATGGTAAATTCAACCGAAGCAAAAAAGACTATAAAAATAGAAAATGTTGTTGCATCGACTGCGATAGGGACAAAACTTGACCTTAATGAGGTTATACGTGTTCTTGAAGGTGCGGATTACAATAAAGAGAGATTTCCGGGCGTGGTTTACAGGACAACGTCCCCCAAAACCGCTGCGCTTATTTTCGGAAGCGGTAAGATTGTCTGTACAGGAGCAAAAAGTATCGAGGGCGTAAGTATCGGTCTTAACATGGTTTTTGAAAAATTAAAGGCAATGGGTGTCCGTATCACAAAGAAACCCGAGATAACGATACAGAATATCGTGGCGTCCGCGGATCTGGGAAGGGTGCTCAACCTCAATGCCATCGCCATCGGTCTGGGACTTGAGAACATTGAATATGAACCTGAACAGTTCCCGGGTCTTGTATACCGCTTAGCCAGTCCGAAAGTTGTTATGCTGCTATTCGGTTCCGGGAAACTTGTGGTGACAGGCGGAAAGAGACCTGAAGATGCTGAAGCTGCTGTGGAGAAGATTGTAGAGGAGCTTGACGGACTGGGGCTGTTATAGCCTTTTTTCTTTTAATTTTAACAAAGAGTTTTTATTTCCGGACACATTCTGAGATAAAATATGAACGTTCTTTTAGTCGGAGGCGGAGGGCGAGAACATGCCATTGCAGAGTCTGTCGCCAGAAGCAAGAGAAAGCCTGGGCTTTTCGTTGCGATGAGTAAGAAAAACCCGGGAATAGCGCGCGTATGTACCGATTTCATGCTTATAAAAGAGACTGACCCAGCCATTGTCGATTATGCTGTAAAAAATAAAATCGAGCTTGCAGTTATAGGTCCTGAAGCTCCACTTGCTGCTGGAATTTCGGATATTCTCTGGGATGCTGGTATTCCCGTCGTAGGACCACGAAAACTGGCTGCGCAGATTGAATTTGATAAAGCCTGGACGCGCAATTTCATGAAAAAGTATAATATTTCCGGATGCCCCAGGTTCAGGGTGTTCAGGAAGGGAGAGGGCGGTTCTGATGAATTTATAGATGGGCTTGGAGACGTTGTCATAAAACCTGCAGGTCTCACTGGAGGAAAAGGTGTCAGGGTGATGGGGGACCATTTCGACATAAACGGCGCCAAGGCTTACGCCAGAGAGGTTCTGAAGAGCGATGACCTGGTTATCGAGGAGCGATCAGTGGGCGAGGAGTTCACTGTCCAGGCATTTGTGGACGGCAGTACCCTTGCATTCGCGCCTTCGGTTCAGGACCATAAGAGGGCACACGAAGGAGATAAAGGACCAAATACGGGCGGAATGGGCTCTTACAATGATGCAAAGGATATACTGCCATTCATGAAGGAATCCGATTACAGTGATGCAAAGAAAATAATGAGAGATACTGTACTTAGCATAAAGAAAGAAACGGGTGTGCCATATCAGGGTATCCTGTACGGTCAGTTCATGGCAACTGCAAAAGGCATCTCGGTCATCGAATTCAATGCGCGTTTCGGCGATCCCGAGGCGATGAACGTTCTTCCCCTTCTTGAAAACGATTTTCTTGATGTGTGTTTGAGCATCGTCGGCGGGACACTGGATAAAATCAAGGTCATGTTTAAAAAACAGGCGACGGTGTGCAAGTATGCAGTCCCTGCGGGCTATCCCGATAATCCCATGCGGGATTCGGTTGTCGAAATCGCTGACGTAAAGGATGCGCTTCTGTTTTATTCCAGCGTATATGAAAAGGACAATAAAATATACACAACCAGTTCCAGGGCTCTCGCTGTCCTGGGAATTGCAGATACCATCCAAGATGCGGAAAAGAAAGCCCAAGCTGGTCTTTCGGATCTTTTGGGAAATCTTCACAGCAGGCGTGATATAGGCACGGATGAACTCATCAGGAAAAGAATACGGCATATGGAGGAACTGAGGTCTAAAATGAAAAACGAGAATAAGACAACAGAACCTGAAAAAGATGCGGTGCTTGCAAAGCTTGAGCGCATGCTGGAGAGCATGCCAGAAAACTCGCGCCAGCCAATACTTGAGCTGATTAACAAACGGAAAGTAGAGCTGGGACTTTTAAAATCTGAATTACTTCCTGCGGGTTATAAATTGAAAAAAACAAGAACTCATGCAAAAACCAAACCGCACCCAAAAGATAGTAAAGACTCTCTTCGTAAAATCGCTATGAGCGTTGGAAGGGTCCCAGAAACAAAGGAAACAATTCCCCATGATATTGACGTTAAAGAAGAACCTCTTAAGAAAGATAAAAAGCCCATAGAAGAGGTTGACTCTTACAAATATTGATTTTACAAAATTCGGTCGTGTGTCTCATCCACTGAAACATTTATACCAGTGTGTATATAATATAATGT
>CAYSLW010000243.1:0-3174 GCA_964431955.1 uncultured Candidatus Methanoperedens sp.
TACACCCCATTAGTTCACGCCCATGCCGGGCGTACACAACCGCATTAACACTGACTGGCAATTCCGTTGCGCTCCATTGCCAGCAGGTGATGCCTGGCATTATGCACTTTTACAGAGGATGATCGAATATGAGCTTGAGGCAAATACCAAATCCTGGCGTTCTTGGAATCGCGGACTCCTTTCTTGAAGCGGCTCAAGCCTTGAATGAGTTCTCGGACTCACGGATGTCAGTCCCAACCATTGTAAATGCCGCGTTTGCCCTTGAGCTGTTTCTTAAGTCGCTAAACATTGAGTTCCGTTTTGACGACCCGACCGAGATCATGCCTGGCGTTACTGCTTTTGGTCGCGTTCGAGAGGTGCCGCTGAAGACCGGCCATGTGCCTTCAGAGCTTTTTTACGCCCTAGACCCGGCTATTCAAAGTGAACTGGAGAACCATTTCGCCCGAACGCACTATCGGAACAAACCAACCACATTGATCGCGGCGTTGCAGCCGTATAATGGCGTCTTTCAGGCATGGAGGTACATCTTTGAGGGGCAGGCTAAGACCATTGATATTCAGGCCCTGCTTGAGTTGTTGCGGTTTCTCTCCGAGACGATCCGTGGGTTCTCTTCCAGGTGGGTCTAACCCTGCAATCAACCGGACCTGCATGAAAAGCCGCGCAGCGCCGGTTAGCTCTACATTCGCAACAAGAGAACAGGATGGGCAATTATCGGCATTTATTTTCTTCTATGCTTATGGAGATGGAAGGCAAAATAAAAAGGAAGGAATTATGAAAAAGATAAATATGTTATTAGCAGTAATCGTCATTAGTTTATGTTTAGTTGGAAATGTAGCAGGAGAGGCGCAAATCTATAATTTAAGGATAAATGCGGCTAAAGAAGCTGCCAAAAAGAAAATTCTTGAGGAGAATTCTGCTGTAATGTCTGCATCTGAGAAAGAGTGTGCAGATGAATGTCGTTCAATAATGAAAGGTTATTATGAGGAGCTCTCACGGGAGGATAGGAAAAGCTTCTCTCTTTCTAAATTTTGGCCTTTAGCAGGCGCTCAAAGGCTCGACGCCACTCAGGCGAAGGAGAAAGAGTGTTGGGCGAGATGTAATGAGAAAAAGAGGGCAAATGAAAAAGCACTTGCTGAAAAGATAGCTGCCTCAAAGAATGAGGCAGAAAAGAAGGTTCTTGCTGAGATAGTTCTTGAAGAGAAAGCGGTGGCTGAGCGTGAAAGGGCAGCTGCTGAGCTTGAAAAGATAGCTGCCGCGTCTCCTGAAAGGGTTGCTGCTGCAAAGGATCGCTCTTTAAGAAAAAACTATGCTGCTTATCTTGAGGAGAGTTTCTTGAAAGAAGGGATGAGTGTGGAAGTCTCAACCTATGGAGAGGAAGACACCTTTCTTGGATTTAGATACATTTTAATGACCAAATCAATAGCGTATTCCTGGACAAAGAAATATAGAGAGAAAGCTAAGAGCTTGGGCTTCCAAGGAATGTCGTTTGTAGCATACATATCTAATCATCCAACAACTCAAAGTTATTCATATTCCATTGAAAGGAAATTGTTGTGGAGGTATTGGGGAGGTTCCGAGGAAGGACTCTATATCGAGTAGGGAATTGAGGCTGTAATGGAATTACAGGGGAAAGGGGACAAATTTATTTTGGCCTAACCGCACAGTGCGGAAGCGTTTTCAAAAAGCCCTGCTATTTTGTTTTGCTGGTTCTTATTTCTATCCGTCACAAAGGATATCAGCGCATTGGTATCTATAACAACAAGGTGTCTTTTCACTGGTATCTTTCTGTCCGTAGTTTTATAGATAATTTTATATCGTTTTCGATATCTCCGCTACCTGTTTTGACAGCGTTTCTAAACTTTAAGAAGTTTTTCTGCGTGGGCAAAACTACAATTTTCCCATTTTCAATCTTCCATTCAAGCGTATCATTAATGGATATCGGCATTTATGGGACATCCTTCATATGTTGACATAGGGAGATGGGGTCTGCCTTTGACCCTTGTTGTTTAATTAGCCAAGATCCAAGAGGGGGGTATGGAAGTTAAAGAAACAGGTGGGCTGAAGCGAAAAGTCTCGCATTGCGGAGCGAGTGTTTAGGGAGATTATTATACATACGCATCCTGCCACAGGTTCGTAATAAAATCTTTCCAGGGAAGGATACATATATTCCCATCTTTTCGGGGGGTATCTTCAAGAGTGACCAATATATAATTTTTTAAAAGTTCTTCTTCCTTTATCGCAGTCAATCCTTTGAAATCTTTTTTTGTGATATTTGCCTTACCTTTTACCTCAATCGCTGTTTTTCCGTTAACAACAAAGTCAACCTCAAAACCTGAGGTTGACCTCCAAGAGGAGTTTCGGGACGTTCCTTGATAAATTGATATGTCGATTAAATCTTGAGCGAGTACTGGGACGTTTAAGCAATCAATATTTCAAGGATGTCCCATAGTCCCTTTCATAGTCCCTTTTCAGGTTCACGGTTCACGGTTACCTTTTTATAAGAAAAACAATTCCAAAACACAAGTGTCTATTTCACTTGAATAAAGAGTGCCTGAACGAAAACTCCTGATTCTAAGCAGCCATTGCAAAAAGTGAGTAACGAACGACAAAGCAATCCCACTTGTTTCCGGAAGATTCATTCGGTCATACATCCCTTGGCAATGACAATCTCCTCTCCATTTACTACACGGGCCAGAAGTGTGGAGAAGTGGCGTGGTGTCAGGGACGTACATTAGTTTATAAGTTGCCAGGGCGCTTGAGCCATGATATCTGGTTTGCATGCCATGCCAGTCAAAAGGCGGTTGCGGCTCGCAGTTTGCTCTGTTTCTGAAAATTTCGCAACCCGCAGTCAGTTTAGCGGTTAAACGCTTAAAAGCAATTGGTTATACGCCACAATTACACGTTAAAAGCTTAACAGTAACTTACAAATTAATGTCCCGCCTACCCTTGGCAGAATACCTTATTCAAAATTCGACGTTCGATGTTCATAGCCTTTTAGCTTGACAGCTACGTCCTTGATGTTGGATTGTAATCTGCATGAATCGCGATGCTTTTAGACCCCTTCGAGGGGTCTTCATCAAACCATCCATTTTACTGGTGGTAGGTGATACCTGTTTTTGAAAAGGAGAAACCAATGAATAACAACATGCTCGCAGGTTTTGAGAGGTTAGTGCG
>CAYSLW010000244.1:0-3106 GCA_964431955.1 uncultured Candidatus Methanoperedens sp.
TATATTATACTCATACTATTTTATCTTGTTTGCTGCTTGCCTCATCGTCTTGATGGAGATATGTTTCATTCCTCCGTTGCTCTAACCACCCTGTAACGTGTCGATCTCCCCTTCCCTTCCTTAGCTATTATTCCCAAAGTTATGAGGTTATTGAGTTTACTGACTGCGCTAACCTTTGAGAGTCCCATATATTCTGCTATCTCGGTGCTTGTGGTTCTTCCTCTCTGGATGGCTGATATAATTGTTTTATCACTTTCTGTAAGTTCAAAGAGAATGTTTTTTTCAAAAACTACCTCGGTTCTGTAAGGCAGAAGATTGAACTTTGCCTTCACGAGGGCATGTTCTTCGCAGGCTCTCTTTATCTTGTTTATACCTGAGCCGTATTTCTCTATATAACCCATATCATACATGTACTGTGACAGCAAGGGGTTGCGCGGCTTGTGCACTGGATCCTCGACACTTACGCCAGGCGGAAGGCTGCCCGGATTTCTGATAAGCATTCTTGATGGCATTATAAAAATCAGGAACTGACAATTTATTCTTTTATGACAGATATTACGATTTTAACGGTCGCAAGCTGAAGAGTGGTACTGCAATTTTTAAAAGAGAATCCTGATAAAATCACGGAGTTGAGCAAATGCTGATGCAGATTTCAAAAGAGTGCGGGGAATAACCGCCTGGATGCCTATATAATAATATGGGATATTTTTATTATTGATAAAGACATTTGACTCAAAGTTCGTTCGATTGAGTATTTATCAAATAAAATTAAAATGGAGTTAAAACAATGTTAAATGAAGACCTTTGGATATTAGAACTAAAAGCAACAGCAGTGTCACCGCTCTATACAGGTGAGAATAAACTGGAAAGCCAGAAAAGAAGAAAGCAGGGAAATATGCTCCCGACCAGGATGTCAGGAGATGGATTCGCATCGATCAGTATCTTCGGAGCTATCCGCGGCTATGCAGAGAAGATCTATAAAGACACCGGGACGTGCGATACCGGAAAAGACACAAAAGGCTGCGGCAGATGTCTCACATGCGATATGTTCGGAAACCTGGGACGAAAAGGAAGGGTATCCTTTGAAGATTTAAAATCTGTCAGACCCTTTGATAAAGTAGTTGAAAGAACAGTACATCCGCATATTGACCGGGAAACCGGAACGATCTCGGCAGGAAAAGGCGCATCAATCGAGCTTGAAGAGATCGTGGAAGGAACCGAACTGACAGGCAGGATCATTATCAAGAACCCCACAGAAAAAGATATAGAAGTCCTGAACGCTGCTCTTGCGGCAGCCGAAGACAATGGAATCGGCGGATGGACGAGGCGCGGGAAAGGGCGCGTTAAGTTTGAAGTAACGGCAAAAAAGGTCAAATGGGCAAACTACAAAGAGGCAGGGGCGGCTGAAGCTAAAAAGCTGGTGAGCATGAAATGAAGCCGCTGGCTTTTAAAATACAGGGAGAACTTGAAAACCAGGCAGAGCTGCATATAGCCACAAATAATACATATACCGAAAGGGGATCACAGATAAAAGCAAGCGATCTCTACCCTTTAGGGCAGAATCTCAGGGGGGCATTCGGATACCTGTTTCTTGAAATGAAAAGCAGGATCGCAGATACCTTTGAGAATGGACATCCTGTTATCTATTTCAGGGACGCCCTGATAAAACATCATGACGGCACTTTTATTCCTGTCGTTAAATTGGATAAAGGCATAAGACAGGTAGTTTACGAATGCGGCGAATGCCTGCATATTGATAAATATCCTGCATTGAGACAGCCACGGGTTGGAATATCACTTGGCAGTGAAGGCACTGTTAAGAATATGTACACGACAGATGTGGTCTCAAGCAAAAACAGGTTCAGGTTCGAAGCAGTCTTCAATATGAAGGCAAAAAATGCTGAAGAGGAAAAGCTCAACGAAGAATACCTGGCGGAATTAATCTGCGCCCTGAAATATGTTGAGGATAATGGTTTGTATATCGGCAAGCGGAATTCAAAGGGACTGGGTAAGGTCATACTTAAGAAACTGACAATCCTGCCCATTGCCATGGAAGATATCAAAAAGAGAGCAAAGATCATTTCCCAGATAGTGAGGGATGAAGACGGAAAAATGTGGATTCATCTTTTATCTGATACCATCAGCAGCTTCCCATTGCCAGGTGAGGATATTGCAAGAGATGCGAAGAATGCAGCAAAGTTCTTTGATCCTGATTTCGCGCAGTATAAAGATCCGAAAATAACGCATATCGAAAAACCAGTCGAACTTCTGGTTAATTTAAGTTTCCTTGACCTGAAGGTAAAAACAGGAAAACCGAGATTTGAAGCACCAAAGAGTGTTATTTCAAGAGGTACAAGATTTAGATATCAGGTAACCGATGCTGGTCCAGAGTTCTTTAGCGCGCTTGCAATGGCAGAGCTGCTAAGAGGTTTGGGTGATCGTACAAGTTTTGGAAAGGGGGAGTTTGTGGTGAGTTAGGCGATTGATGTGCATCAATGAATACCCTGTTTTGAGGATGGGGTACGATGCTGGCTTTCCTGATCCTGAAGTATAGTATAGCATAGTAAATCTGTGCAAGTCTTTATAAATGATGTATCGATCTTGAGATATGCACATGATATTTCCTATTTCAAGGCAATATGTGACTCGAAATGGGAAACTAAGCCTGATTCTTGGGCGTTTCAGGACACGTTCCTGATGATATGAGGGTGCGACATATCTGTGTATTGGTAATTCTTAAGATACAACTCGAGTTTCGGGACACGTTCCTGATGATATGAGGGTGCGACTTAAAAACTATGTTTCCCAGTCCAGCTTTTCCGTAATGTTTCAGGACACGTTCCTGATGATATGAGGGTGCGACATGCCGCAAGCCTTTTCTACTCTTATATTCATATCGTTTCGGGACACGTTCCTGATGATATGAGGGTGCGACTTTATGCATCATTGTCATTTGATAAATGTCAGTCGTTTCGGGACACGTTCCTGATGATATGAGGGTGCGACTGTATTTCCCTGTAAAACCCATTTCCTGTATATCTCTGAAAAGCCGGGAAGCAGTGAAGGGGTTTTCATGAAGCTTATTGATGATGTAATCTTTATATTC
>CAYSLW010000245.1:0-3084 GCA_964431955.1 uncultured Candidatus Methanoperedens sp.
GTATATTATGCAGTTACAATACTTAAGAGATACGGTTACTTTTGCACAACCCTCATAATATTCATACAAAATTCGAAAGGTATATCGAATCTAAGTTTTATTTGCACTCTCATGCTACCCTTACTTGGAACTGCACTGGCAGGCTTACTTGCCTTCCTCGCAGGCATCTTTGAAGACAGCGAATCCAATGCCGGCTCTGCAAGCAACCCCAATTCGCAGGTGCAGCTTGCGCCGCAGATAGGACATCGCCACAGATATTTTAACAAAGCTATTTCGGGCGAACCGCCTGCAAATGCTCTGTGGGCTACCACTGCTGCAACAGTTGCTGTTCTTCTTTCAGGAAGGCTTGAGGCTCTCGGCTCTTTGTATGCAGTACTTGTCTCTTCGGTTATTGGCGCCCTCGTTTCCACTCTTCTCCTTGGTCTTTATGGCATCTTTGCCCATTTATCAAGGATTGCCAGTATGAAAACATTCAAGCAAACCCTCTACTGGGATGCAATATTTTCTGCGCTTCCTCTTGACCTTTCCTTCGGGTTCCTGACCGCTTTTTCCTTAACACTCCTTTCATTCACAGCAGGAATGATGCTTAATAACCCGTTCTCAGTCCCGCTTATTGCTTTATTGCTGGGCATAACCATAGGCGCTATTGGCTCCTCTACCGGAGATATACACTACGGCGCAGAGAGGCTCTACCAGCATCATACGTTCGGTTCAGGCATACCCATAGCGAAGCAGGGAGATATCGATGTCAAAGGTGAATACGGCTACAGGAACTCGGTAGATACACCTTATTTCACCCTTAGATTCGGGGCTGCAGTTACCGCTTTTGTTTTTGGATTACTTATATTTCTCGATTCCCTCTCAAGAGCTTTTGATTTCGCCGGAGCATGGACGTCAGTTATTATCGAATCAGGCATGATTCTAATCCTGTTCATGATAACCGTATATCTTGAGAAATATACGCGGGATAAGTACGGCCCCTATACGAGGTGAAAAAATGGAACCATTAACAGCAATGTTCGCGATAATAATTGGCGGCGTGCTTGTGGGGGTATGCGTGCACTTTATCCCTGCAAGCGCAACTGGAGCTATGTCGGCAGCCACGGGCATAGCAACAGGACCAAGCATGCTTTCAGCAGGAGCGGGGATGGCTGGTATACTCTCAGCCGCATATTCAATGGACAGCGGCATGGCTGTGGTTCTCGCATCAGGGGCTTCTGCTTCTGCCCTTATGATATCATTGACCATTCTGGGCGGAAATATTGCAAATGCATTCGGCACAGGTGTATCCCCGGCGTCAGGTCAGACCGCTTCCGGTCATAGCATACTCGGAAAAAGCACAAAGGATGCCATCACAGGCTGGGATCAGAAGCCATACATATCTCCGGGTACGGACGGTCATGGAATGCCGGTACAAACCCACATCAGCGGGCTTATCGGTGCGTTCATTGGCGGAACAGGAGGCGCGCTTGTATTATTTGCGGTATATACGCTGCTTGCCCCGATCTTGAAACAAGATGCAGCTTTTACGATCTCTGGAATTATAAGCGCAGGGATTTTCTTAATAAACTCTGTTCTTCCTGCATATACGCTTGTGGGAAAGACCGAAGGCATGTTTGATCAGAAGCTCAGAAAAACCCCAAATACCCTGGTCTCATGTCTTATAGTGAGCACGGTAATTGCATTATTTGTATACAGCGCAGCGGTGGTGATCTGATGAGTACGGACATTAAAAAAGAATTCACATCCCCTCAGCTTTATTTGATCGCCCTCGTCCTGGGGATGATCGCAATATTGATGGTAAAATTCTCCCATTCCCTGACACCCATTGCCGTTATTCTTATATGGCCTGCTTTCCTGTGCGGCGCAAATGCAGTCCGTCAGGTGGCAAGGTACGGGCTTGGCACGGGAACCGCATCCATCGGTTATTGGGGGACAGCGGTGGGGGCGACCATGGCATTCACATCGCAGTTCATCAACCCTGCTTATAACTTCGCAAGTCCGTATTTTGAGATATTTGGCGCTCTTATAGTGGGAGCTGTGACAGGCATCTGCGCCCAGAAAATAATCAAAATGAAGATACCTGTGATGATAAGTGCCAGCGCAGTCCTTGCCTCCTCAACAGCCATAATAGCCATGTTCTTTCTCGCTATGCTGACAGAGTATTCAGCGCAGGTCTTTACTCTTGACGCGTATATCACTTATCCGCTCATTTACATCGCTATCACCCTTGCTATCCTCCATCCCTTCAACGGTAGCATGGGAGCAGGGGAGAACCAGAAGAGAACGCTTCGTTTAAGTGCAGTCGAGGCAAGTGTGACTACAGGATTATTCGGTTTAATCGCCTTATTATTCTCAGAGGCTCTGTTCTTTACAGGAGTCTCTGTGGTCATAGTGAGTACGGCAGGCTTCTTTATTTTCATAAAGAGATGGTTCGCTGCAGTGAAAGAAGATACATATGAGTTCGCATGGACTGGCTACCCGCCTGCGGAGCATTGATTTGTATGCCTTAGTCACTACCGCCGACCGAGGTCGGGGGCATCATGTGGATGCTCGATGTCTTGTATTTTGCATGGAGTGTATGATTTTAGCAATTCAAATCAGGCGCAAAGTCTCAAATTATGAACTAGAATTTTTCTAAATAAATATCGCTTGTTTAAGGACAGTCGTATTATAAGGATTCTTTCGCAGTCTGAATCTTTTCTTGTAAGTATATAATACGCTTGTTTTTCTCATTTTCGTTATTTTTCAAGTTTATTATCTCTGTATCTCTTTTTGATATATCGGAGATAATATTCTTATTTTTTGCAATGAATGGACCGAATATTAGACCAAATATAGGTATTCCAATAACTATTATAACAAAAATATTATAAACGCCTTCTCCAAACAAGTACCATATTACAACGCCTACTATTATCAATAATATGCCGGCTATTATATAGAATATAACCGAAGGAATAATCAGTATAAAAAATCGGCTTATAAAATTTTCATTTTCATCCATTAAAGATCCTAAAGCTGAAATTACTAATGGTGTTAATACCATATTCAATATAGCACCAATGGGTTGATAATTGGGGG
>CAYSLW010000246.1:0-3042 GCA_964431955.1 uncultured Candidatus Methanoperedens sp.
ATTTTTTCCATATCTGGACACCTTCTTTTATTCTGTCAGTTATATAAGCTGTAATGATGGATCCTTTATTCTTATTTGTCACTACACACATATGATAGTTTTTATTATTGTATTCAATTTCCCTGTAAAAAAGATATACATTCTTATCAACCCTGCTCTGTCGGATGAAATCAGGATTTTTCAGGGTGATGGTCACATCCGATTCCATACCTTTTATATGTGGATGCTTGATGGTTTTTATGTACTCCCAGTAGGTTTTTGTGACAGAAACCTTAAACCCAAGGGGGGTTGTTTCTGAAAAAAGCAGCTCTTCACTGTCTTTCACGATTTTGGCTCCTCATGATGTTTTTCTCCTGATATACTCCCTTCAACTTCTTTTTATTCTTCGCAAGCGCGCCGAAAAACCCCTCAAAGCCATGAGCATAATACTCCTTTATCGCGGTTTTGTTCGTCAACGGCTTGCACAACTTCAGAACTGCATATCGCTCAAAGTCGACATCAGCAGCCGCCTATTTCCAATAATGTCTACTATCTCCAGCATTCGGTAGTTCCCCCGAATACCATAGTATTATATGTGTCCTCGTAGCTTTTGGCAGGTCTAAAGACCTGCACTACATTTCAGAATCAGAATTATATGTTGAGGATTTCTTTGCGATCCTCCACAAGCCTTTCCATCTCCTCTTTCAGAGCTAAATAATTCGCCAACTTCTCTTCCCCTAATGACTTGCTCTTGCGTAAGTAAGATGTGACTGGCAAAAACAGGTAAAGGAGACCGGCGTCTCTCCTAAATACCTTGAATATCGCAGGCCAGACACAAAGGCCCAGCCACCCATCGTCCTCGTACCACACCAAAAAGGGAAACAAAACGCGTATCACCACGCCTCCATAGTCAATCCCATAGCTTGGAACGGCATATCCATCCACAACCGAACTCCCTAATTCTTCAAGCTCTCTTGCCCCAAAATTTCATCCATAAATGTAGCCGGCTCCAGATGCGACTCTTTTGCAACTACATACAGTTGTTGTTCCCACAAGTTCCCACCAAAATAGTCCATGCTGCCGCATTACAGCATTTACTGCGCCTTCCGCACATTTAATATGTCTATATTCAAACCCTCTTGGCTTCTCACTACCCATTTTAGTTTTAGATGCTTCCATTGATTCCATCCTCTCACCTTAGAGATAGAAATATAGGGTCAGACTTGTATATTGACATTTAACTCTTCTTTTATTGTCTTGATAACCTCTTCTATTTTCTCTTGAAAATGCCTCTTCTCCTTTAAATATCTTGTGATTACAGATTACAGATTACAGATTACAGATTACAGCGGTCATGCACCACATCGCTTTCTTCAGGCGCAGCCGAGAGGCGCGCGCCCACAAATCCAAGAATATTCAGACTGTCCGGCGCCGTGCCGAAAGATGCGCCGGTCTGGACGGGATGAACAGGAGACAGGAGCTACAGGATGCGAGTCTATCCTGTCCATCCTGTCGAATTCCTTACCGTCCCGGCGCCTCCGCAGAGTACAGCGCCTTTGCCTCAGCAGCAAGGGCGGCGCGGCGGATGGGCATTTCAATAATACATGTTTTCATTTTTTGGAGCCTTCCACTTCGACTATCTCTTTCCACAACCCCTCAAAGCGCTTTTTAATGCCGGGCTTATCAAGTGCAGAAGCAAATTGCGAAAGCCAGCTAAGGATATATTTCTTATCAAGCAGAGCGCCCCTTCTCAAAAGAATACCTTCAATATCCTGCCAATCTTTTTCCCGCTCTGAGATCGCTTTGTAGATAATCAGATCCTCGGCTGTGCATACCCTGACCTTTGTATTTTTCGAGATCTCGACTTCTACAGCCCGCTCAATCGCCATTTTTTCATAATAAAGTCCGGCAAAAATTATGTCTCCTTTCACACTTTCTATTATCTCGATTGGCAGCACCCTGGTTTTTTTGACAAACTCATCGGGATTACCAACCAATACTTTGAATTTCGACCCTGCCTCTTTGATGAAATCCCGTTCCTTTACATCAGAGATGTGTATTGTTATATCAATGTCCACTGTCATTCGCGGTTCACCCCATACAAGATTCCCTATTCCGCCTATGATCATGTATGGTACGCCCCGGGCTTTTAAGAAATTTTGTATATCTTTTAATGCATCTTCTAATTTATTCATGCATGCAACCTTTCCTGGATTAAATTGAAAGATTTTCGAAGTGTCATAAGCCCTTCAATTTTTCTTTTCCTGAATTTTTCAATTTCTTTCTCGGAAAATTTAGTTTGTAAATCCCAGAGATCAGAAAAAATTGCAAAGGCAGATTCTATGGTAAGAGTTTTTAGATTTTTCCTTTTGTATATTCTTTCCCAGTTCGAAAACATCTTCCAGTCTTTATCATGTGATTCCTGTTTCTTTTGCATCTCGTCCTCCTGAAATACCCCCCTCCACTATTTTTATCTCATCCGAAGTCAACCCGTACAATTTGTAAACTATCGCATCGATCAGCCCATCCGTCGCCTCAATCCTCTTCAAAAGCGGCGCCAGCTTCCCGACTGATGCATTGAACTCCTGCTCTAATTTCTCTTTCGGCTCGCGCCTCGTTGGGTCATATCCTTCTTTCAGCTTCTTCTTATTCTTCGCCAGCGCACCTGCAAGCGCATCAAATCCAGCCTCATAATACTCTTTTAATGCTGTCTTGTTCGTGAGTTCCTCGATTGGAGCGCCAATCTCACCCTCAAACCAGCGCAGGAATCCCCTTATCTCCGCATTCTTCTCCTTGTTCATCTCTATCATGCGCTCCGCCATATAAGCGAGCATGTCATGCACCACATCGCTTTCTTCGGGCGCAGCCGAGAGGCGCGCGCTCATGAATTCTAAAATCTTTTGACTGTTCGGCGCCGCACTAAAAGATGCGCCAGTCTGGACAGGATGAACAGGATTTACGGGATTCGTGGTTGAGTTTATCCTGTCCATCCTGTTAATCCTGTCTGAATTTGCCATTCCCGAGCAGAATTCAGAGTACAGCGCCTTCGCCTCATCCACAAGG
>CAYSLW010000247.1:0-3025 GCA_964431955.1 uncultured Candidatus Methanoperedens sp.
ACCTCAGGTTTTTCGTAGACGACTTCTTCATACTCGATCTCCTTGTATTTTGAGATCGAAAGATCATATCCATTCTCTTTAATTTCGCTAAAAGGAACAAAGAAGCACTTTCCTTTCCTGTCAACAGGGTTAGCCTCATACCGTTTTCTGAAATTATAAATGATATCTGGTATGTCTCCCTTCCCATCTATGAAATTCCTTTTATCATCAAGCGAATAGCCATCTGCTTCCATATCATAGAACCAGACCTTCTCTGTTTTGTCTCCCTTTATGAAAACAAGAACCGCAGTGGAAACACCTGCATACGGCTTGAAAACCCCGGAAGGCATGGATATGACAGCTTCCAGTTGGCATTTCTCAAGCAGTAATTGACGCAGCTTCTTATGCGCATTTGATGTCCCGAACAGCACTCCATCCGGGACTATGACGCCGCATTTTCCTCCAATCTGAAGCAAATTCATCATTCTTTCCACAAAGAGAAGTTCGGTCTTGGTCGTGCCGACTGTCAAATGGTCGTTTATATCGCTCTTGTCAATGCTCCCTTTAAAAGGAGGATTCGCCAGAACCACTGTATATTTGTTCTCTTCCGTGAATCGCTTGGATAAAGTATCGACCAGCGCAATATTTGGCGTCGCAATGCCGTGCAGCACCATGTTCATGAGGGATATTCTTACCATCGTGGGCTCAAAGTCATATCCATAGAAAGAATTCCATAACAATGCCCAGGCATTCTTATCTGTTATTTTGTCGCCATACAGCCCGTAATATCTGCCTTCATCGTCCTCCTGTACCATATCAGGGCTGGTGTGCTTCCTGATTATGTATTCATAGGCGTTGATAAGGAATCCTGCCGTGCCGCATGCAGGGTCGCAGAGCCTGTCCCCGATGTCGGGGTCAACAAGCTCCACGATCATTCCGATTATATGCCTTGGCGTCCTGAACTGACCGTTCTTGCCTGCTATCTTGAGTTCGCTCAGGAGGTATTCGTAGATGTCTCCCTGCGTGTCCCTGTTCTGCGCGGTTATGTTCAGGTCGTCGAGTATGGCAACAGCCTCCTGAAGAAGCGAGGGCTTGGGGATGATGAAGACCGCATCCTTCATGTGCTCCGAGAAGAGCGTTTTTTCTCCATCGTGTATGTTCTTGATAAAGGGAAAAACCACGTCCCTTACGTGGGTGAGCATTTTTTCAGCAGGATAGTGCTTCCAGCCTGACCACCTGCAATCCTCATGACCTTCAAAGACGGACTTATGTGGCTGCTTCTTTGCCTGCGCCTTCTTCTGCTCCGCCATGTCCATATCCTCAAGGCGCTTCATGAAAATCAGGTATGACATCTGCTCGATGGATGAGAGGGGATTGGACAGGCCGCCGCTCCAGAATTTGTCCCAGAGGGCGTCTATTTTGGATTTTAATTCGGGGGCTAATCTCATGCTGTTAGTTCTCCTTTGAAGACGTTTTCGACAGGATAACAGGATTAACGGGATGTTATTTAAGATTTTATCCGGTCGATCCTGTTAATCCAGTCTAATATCTGCGAACTCGGCAAACTCCGATTTCTGTCTTTATTATATAAAGAAAAAAGGTAGAGAATATTACCCAGCATGGCGATCAGTACACTTCTGCCACTATCTTATCATCCTCAAGCCAGATATCGACATTCTCTTTTTTCCCGAGAGCTCTGTCAATCTCCTCCGGTATACCAAGCACCCGCCTTCCTCCACTCTTCGTTATCTTGCGCTTGAAAACTACAGCAGGCTTGCGGAATTTCTTTATTACCTCTTCTACCTTTTCAGCAGATTCGGCATCGGCATATTCCTCGCCGCATGTGGGACAGCGCGTGCCTGTTAGCCCTGTGATTACGACCTCTCTTCCTTCAACTGCCGTGATGAGGGTAATATCGGTTGCTTCTTTTGTCTGGCTTCCGCACTGTACACACTTAATTTCTCTTTTGCTCATATTATTTCACCTCTTCTTCTCGTATTACTGTTATAATTATCAGGACATCTTTAAGTATGAACGTGACCCGAATGTTTTTACTTTCATGGTTCCATCCGCGCATGGTGTATCTGGTATCTCCAAAGGCATCAACTTCTTTTTTATAGAGCGAGCCATGAAGCAGTACAAGTTTGATGTCTGAGGGATAAATACTTCTCTCAGTCATTCTTCCGAGCGAGTGTACACGCAAAAGGTATTCCCTCTTTTCGAACAATTCAAGTGCTTTCTTTCGGATTTCTTCGAACTTCTCCATAACACTCTATTTTCTCTTATGTATCTCTTTATACATATATGCTTTTATCCAGTTCCCCACTAAACGCCTTCTGCATCAGGGCGCTGAACAAGTCCTCTATCTGCTGCTTTGATTGGTTCTGGGTCTGGCGCATGGATTCGATTTTCTCAACGATGCGGGCGAATTTTTGCTGGAGAAATAGAGAAGGTATTGGCAGTTTTATTTTCTTTAGTTCATTTAAATATAAACCAGCTTGGGCGGAAGTGTTTCTTCTGGAGAGTAATCTATATTGGAAAGATTTTGTTTTCAAACACCATAAAAGGTATTGAGATGTAATTTTATTGTTATTTGGTTTTAATAAGGCTACACTTCTTACTAAACTAAATTTCCCCATTTTTGGAACAATCGCTACTCTTCCAATTGTTGCACCAACACAAACCAAGAGAACATCGCCCTCTTCGGGATTACATCTTTTCATGCTTTTTTGATGATCTCCTTCTGAGATATACGAAACTTCAGTCAAGTCAACATACCCATCTCTTACATTTGTGGCCATTAATAGAGGTATTCCATTTTCAGTTCTCGGAGGAATATTATGCTCTCCATCTGTCACCTTTGAACAAACTTTATCAATTTGTTCAATTTCCCACCCCTTCGGATTCCTCACCGGATCCCCGAACATCTCCAGGAACACGCTCTGCAGCAACCTGTCCGTAAGCTCATCCGCCTGTGCCCTGAGCCTCGTAGTCTCCTCGGCTTTTTCGAGGATTGACACGATGCGGCGCTGGGTTGGGAGAGGGG
>CAYSLW010000248.1:0-2955 GCA_964431955.1 uncultured Candidatus Methanoperedens sp.
TATCTCCTCATCGGTTAACCCGTACAGCGCATATACTTTTTTATCCGCCATTAGTCACAAGGCGCGGGAGCTTGAGCTTCTGCAACTGCTCAAAGTATGTTGCCGCTTCCGAGTTTTCCCGGCGCAGTGTCTTTGAGGCTGTATTTAGGCAAGCTCTTAAGCTCATCCAACGTGCGCGCCCTGCGCCTTCGCATACCGTTTTTCCCAAGTAGCTATACCTCTGTCCATAACCCTGGGAGCATCAAGCCCGAACTCGTTTTTCAGACATCTATCCACTGGTTTCAGACTTTTTGCATCTGTCCTGTTTCCAGGCCCGCTGTCGGAAATTGTTTGAAGTTCATGAATCAGTTCTTCAATTTGCTCGAGGCGTTCTATATCTTCAAGAGTAGAGGTGTTCATTTTTCATTCAGGATTTTTAAAATATCATCTGCTTTTACATTAATAATCTTAACCGATTTTTTACTGTTTGTTAAACCTGTGATTATCCGGACATCCCGCGAATTAACATTGAATAAACCTGACAGGAATGATATAAGCTCTGCGTTGGCTTTGCCCTTTTGCGCCCGTTCCGAGAGCTTTACTTCGATGCGCTTGCGCCATGGATTATATCCATGAACCCTGGTCTCTTTTGCTCCTGCGGAGATTTCAAGGTCGAAGATAACCCCGTCCTCAGCCTGCCTGATGGCGTCTTTCATTGCTCATATAAGGGAGGGGATGATATTAATTCTTTCACATTTGCTGCCAGCAAATCGATTTTCATGTTGTTTGATTTCTCTTTTTTCTTTTCTGCATCCAAACAAATATAAGAATTATTACGACAACCACTACCAACCCGGCTACTATCCAGTGTATATATGAACGATATCCGCCCACTTTAATCGCTCCGCTTTCTAAAACAGGCAGATTTAACTCTTTATTTTTAGTATCGGTAATTACACCTTTTTTACCCATTGATAATTTCAATTCACCGGTGTCTCCTTTTGAGCCTCGAATATTTACGTACAAAGTTGAGATAGAGCCTTTTCCAGAGAAACCATTAAGAGAGATAATCCCAATAGTCGCTTTACCGTTGAGGTTATCTACGTTTTCCATAATCATAGCTTCAGATGTAAGCTTTCCTGTGGAGACTTTTATAATTTCAATTATTTTGGGGTCAGCTTGGGCATGAAATGTATGTCCAGAAATATTTTGAAAAGACCTTAAAGTACGTTTACAGGACAACCGAACTTGAAAATTTGCGAAAGGATCTGCCTGTAATAAGTTTTGATGAAAATTATCTCAGGGATATGGAAGAAAAAGTCAGCCCATTTGCTCATCCCCTTTAAACAAAAAAATCATGAGCAGCCCCTCAATCCGCGCTCAGAGGCGTTTCATCATTATGGACATTATTCCGGGCTTGGCATCCTTCTTGGGTCCTGATGGAAGAGCAAACATCTCCATACCAGATCCTAAAAACTCCTTCTCCCACCGCTCAGTTATTTCCTTGAATATCCTCTTATAGGCAGTACAGTGGGGATCGACCCCCTTATAAATCCCCGTATTTAAATACGGGGTCTTTCCAGTAGGCGCTATGGCATTGTAGGGGCATCCACCCCGGCAAAATTTGATGTAGCTGCATTTCCCGCATTCCCTGTCCACATATTCCTTAAACTGGAACATAAGCTTCCATGCGGGAGATAGGGCAAGGTCTTCCATGCCGGGATGGTCATGAACATTGCCCATAACATATTCAGGCATGCCTATAAAGCGATAGCAGGGATATATGCACCCATCAGGTCCCACCGCAAAGGTATCCCCCATGCAATCCACGAAGGTGCACACAGTGCCCCGACTGGTGAACACACATTTACACAGGTGGTCAATATTCATAACTTCAATCTTACCCATGTTTTCCAGATATTTATCCAGAAGATAAATCAACAATTCTCCATACTCTTCCGGAGCAAGTGCCCATTTTCCAGGGTTTTCGGAACGCAATGACGGCAGTGCAGGATGCAATTTCAGAGTTAAACCATTCTCTAAGAAAAAATTGAAAATATCCTCCCTGAACTTTACAGAATAGGAGGTGAAGGTGCAGATAAAGCTCACCTTAAGACCCGCAGCCCTGGCAATTTCATAGCCCTTCATGGTCTTTTTGTAGTATCCTTTTCCTCTTTGCAGGTCATTAAGCTCCTTGGGACCATCCAGACTGGAACCGATGGGAATATCATACTCAGCCAGGATTTGGGCCAGTTCCGGGGTCATTTTCCAAAGATTGGTCTGCAGGGCAAAAGCGGGCTTAAGACGACTTAAACCACGTGCCAGTAGAGGCAGCGCTTTCCTGTAAAAATCCGCGCCTGCCAGGAGCGGCTCCCCGCCATGGAAGGTAAAGGTGACCGGTTCATTCCGGAAATTCTTAAGCCACTTAACCACTTCTTTGATGGTTTCAATGCTCATTATCGGAGATCCTTCTTCGGAACTCCAGCAATAACTGCACTTAGAAGGACAGCCCAGAGTAGGGACCAGCATCACATGAAAAGCCATAAAGCTCCCTGTTTTGACCTTCTTTAAACTATTAATAGTTTTCCAGAACAACTTCTTCAAACATCCTCAAGCAGGGTAAATCCGTAGAACAGCCTTTTTTCACCCTCGTTCAGTCCTTCAAGGTCGTCCCGCTCTATTGTCACCCCCATGGGAGCTATTAAACTATCATCAACTTTGGAGCTTTCATGCAGTACTATGGTATCTGCTGTTATTTTACCAAGAACCTTGCAGTTTCTTGCAATATTCACTTTTCCTTTTGTGCTGAGATTTCCGTGGATAATGCAGCTTCGTCCGATATTAATATTGCCTGCTGTGCGGATACTGCCGAAAAGGGTCACATGGTTTCCCATAGCGAGGGAACGGGCGCGGATATTGCCGAGCAGGCGGCATCAAATAAAGGAATATGAACATGACCACAGGAAGGGGATTTCT
>CAYSLW010000249.1:0-2950 GCA_964431955.1 uncultured Candidatus Methanoperedens sp.
AGCCGTTTTATAAAGCTTTTTTAAACTTTCACTATCCACCACATCAACCCGACACGCATATATTTTCTGAAACCCTGCAGCTTTTTTTGAAAGTTCTAATCTCGCAGCTTCAAGAAGCTGCTCATTACGGGCGCAGATCAAAACATTTGCTCCCTGGGCTATAAATTCTTGCGCGATAGCTTTTCCAAATCCTTGATTTGACCCGGTTATTACCGCGTTCTTACCTTTTAATTGCATTTTGAATACCTCTGTTTTTACGGGCGACCAACAGCAAAATAACAGATCCGTTGATCCTCCCCTAAGTTTCTCTCCAAAAACCTGTTTGCGTCGATTACAATGGGTTTACGCATATTTTGTAAAATATCATGAATAGATAATGTTTTATAATCTGGCCATTCTGTTGCAACGACCAGTGCCTCAGCCCCTTTTAGAGCATCTGTAATTGAAGAAGAAAAATTAAATTTTTCTTCATACTCCGGCGGTAGTTTTTTGAGAGATGGATCGTGGCACTTTATAATTACACCATTTCTTGCAAGATTTTCACACAGCTCAATTGAACCTGACCTTCGTAATGTGTTTGTTCCGGGCTTGTAAGTTAATCCAAGAACGGCGACAGTTTTACCGTTTAGATCTCCCAGTTCCATTCTTAACTTGTTTAAAGCCCACATCTTATGTTCTTGATTACTTACGTTGACCGCCGTGATCAGCGGTGTTGATATAGATAGTGATCTGCCTATAGTGTCCAGAAAAACAACATCTCTTGCTAAAGTTCCTCCTGCAAAAGCTGCGCCGGCTTTAAGATATGATTTTATGCCTATGCGTGGATCGCTCTTCAATCCCCGTTCCACTTCGCGGGCATCAGCCCCTACATTTTCACACAGGATAGCGAGTTCATTGATAAAGGTTATAGATGTTGCCAGAAATGCATTTAAACCATGTTTTGTCATTTCCGCAGACTCCACCGACATCCATTCGATATTATCACAAAAAAGCTTGAATATCGTTTCGAGTTTTTCTTTTCCCTCATAATTCCGTAAACCAACCACGATTCGTTCAGGTTTTGTGAAAGATTCAATCGCTTTACCCAGTCTTAAATTTTCCGGGGAATACGCAAAAACCACTTTTTTGTTCGGATATTGTTTCAAAAAGGCTTGCTGCAGTTGCCTTGTGGACCCGACAGGTAATTGTGATGAAATCAATACTATCATTCCTGATTCCAGATGTACGAATAATTTCTTGACTTGATCTATTACATAATCAACGTCTGCTCTGTCTGCTTCATCCACCGGTGTGTCAAATGTCACCCATATTATATTGGTTTTATTTAAAGCAATTTTCTCATCTGTAGTAAAAACAAGTTTTTTACTTACCAAACTTTTTTTAATTAAATCCTCTAATCCCGGTTCAAATATTGGTGGTATCCCCTTATTTAGATGATTAATTCTATTTGAATCTGGGTCAAGCCCAACGACTTCAAAACCTTTCTCAGCCAGGCAGGAAGCAATTACAGAACCAAGGTGCCATAAGCCAAATACGCAAATTTTCATTGTCTATCGAGTACCCATTTATTTTCTTCGAGGTAACTTAATGTTTTTATTATACCTTCTTTTATCGTATATTTAGGTTTCCAACCCAGTCTTCGTATCTTCGAACAATCCAGGAAAATGAAAGGATTGTCGCCAATCCATCCCCGTTCTCCTCCTGAGTAAACCAGTTGGGGAGAGACATTAAGATGACTGCATATCCATTTGATGGAGTTATTGACTTCGCAATACTCATCTGTTCCTAAATTGAATATGTTGACCTTTTCATCTGATTTTTCGATTGAAAGTAGTATTGCGTCGATACAATCCTGAACGTACAAATAAGATTTTTTCTGCTTTCCGTTCCCCAGAACATCAAGTCTATCAGGATTCTCCAATAATTTCTTGTAAAAATCAAACACATGTCCGTGAGTGTATCGTTCTCCAAGGATCGAGACAAAACGGAATATCCATGATTGAAAACCAAATCCTTCACAATATGCCTGTATCAAGCCTTCACAAGCCAATTTCGAAGCTCCATAAAGGGAGGTCTGGATCGGGAATGGTGCGTCTTCAGGTGTTGGAATGACTGTAGCTTCTCCATAGACAGAACCAGTTGAAGAGAAAGCAATTTTTTTAATTCCATTTAACCGCATCGCTTCAAGCACATTGAACGTAGCTAAAGTATTCTGCTTTAAATCTTTATCCGGATATGATGTTCCAAAGCGAACATCTGCATTTGCTGCCAGATGAAAAACAAAATCACAACCAGACATGCGATTAATAAGAAATTCAAGATCTAAAATATCTCCACGGACCAGTTTGAAATTATCATGTTTCCCGGCATTATTCAAAAACTTTTGAAAACCTGTGGAAAAATTATCATATACAATTACATCATTTCCATTACTCAACAATCTGTCTACAAGATTACTGCCAATGAATCCTGCGCCGCCTGTGACAAAACATTTCAATTTAATCAACCCATTTTCGGTAATGAACTTGGATTTATCTTCTGGACAACCTCTCGACATCCGCTCTCACCATCATCTTCACCAGTTCCTCAAATTTGACCCCAGGCTCCCAACCAAACACCCTCTTCGCTTTAGAATGATCTCCTGTCAGATATTCCACCTCTGCTGGCCTGAAAAGCTTTGGATCGACCTTTACATAATCTTCCCAGTTTAATCCGACTTCCCTGAAAGCAAGCTCCACAAACTCACGCACAGAGTGAGATTCCCCGGTAGCAATAACAAAATCATCCGGCACTTCCTGCTGGAGCATCTGCCACATAGCAATAACATAATCCCCTGCATAACCCCAGTCCCTCTTCGCATCGAGATTCCCCAGCCGAAGTTCTTTAGATAAGCCGTGATATATCCGCGCCACCCCATCTGTGATTTTACGTGTAACGAACTCCATCCCCC
>CAYSLW010000250.1:0-2918 GCA_964431955.1 uncultured Candidatus Methanoperedens sp.
ACTGCGCCGTCAGCGCCGTCTGCTATCACGGCAATAAGAATCAGCACAAGCGCGCTTTCAGTCTTTCCCTGTGAAGTCATTATTATCGAGGCAAAACCAAGCAGTGCGTTAATCAGTGTAATAATATCCGCAGGCTTTATGAGCTTAAAGATATTTTCTCCCATTTTATCCCCTCATTGTCCCCGTATTTAAATACGGGGTCTTTTTATCTCTTCTCATTGCGATTATGGTCTCTCCAGCTTTTAACCTGTCATTCACCTTAACTGTAAATTCGTATCCATCTGGTATTATCACATCCACACGCGAACCAAAGCGTATCATGCCGATGCGCTCTCCCCTTTTCACACTGCTTCCCACGCTGATGTACGAAACGATGCGCCGTGTCAGTATGCCTGCAATCTGTGTCAATTCAAGAATCCCTGTGCCTGTATTTATCACAACATGGTTTCTCTCATTTACATCGGAATCCTTATTAAATGCAGGTATATAACCGCCAGGCTTATAATCGATATGCGTAACTGTACCTGCAAGAGGGGTGCGGTTCACATGGACATCATGGATGTTCATGAAAATGCAGATAGCCCTGTCCCGTACGGATATCACCCTGCCGTCTGCTGGAGAAACTGCGTCATCCTCATCCCCGGGCGGCGAACGTTCGGGGTCACGGAAGAATATGAAAAAAAAGAGCGTCAAACAGGCTCCTATAATGAATAAAATAAAGAACATTATTGAAATAATGCCTGAGAACGTATTTGAGAAATAGAAATACCCTGTAACAGCGGCGAACAGCAGCATCCCGCCAATCCAGGAAAACGAACCCTTAGCCAGCATGTTTGAAAATCCCCCATACTAAGTTCAAAACCCCATCAATCATATCGATTATCTCAGGAAGTATTTTCAACACAGCGTATGCGATTACGAATAACGCGACAAGTGAACCTATTTTTGCGATGACGGTATGTGCAATATAAAAACTCATATCCGGGTCGCCGAACCACCCCATCCCATAAGCACACACCACAAAAACATTCCTTATCAGATTCAAGCCGTATATCACGGGAACCGAGACGAGGAACGCCGAAGCAAGCCTCTTAATTGGCGCTTTCACGCTTGCGATTATCCCGGTGAATAATGCAATGCTTTCAATAGCCGTGCATGCAAGAATTATCTCCACTTTGAAGCCGTTGACTGCAATCAGGTTCCAGTCCAGCCTTGTTATCGTTACCCCGAAAACCGAAGCAAGCCAGATTGTCTGGTCTGTTGCCGTTGAGATTATCCACTCATTCATGGAAGGTATCTCGGAAAATGCAAAATAAGAAAGTCCGCCTATGGCAGCAGCCGTGCTTGCCATAGAGATTGAGTTCATGGTGCTTATGCCGTTAACATTTCCGAGAAGGCTTTTGTCCTGCCGCATCGATACAAAACCGATAAAAACACTGAAAACCGCTGCAAGTACGGTTAAAATCACATTGAGATAATCCCCGAGTTCAAAATAATGCTGCCACTGAAGCGCCCAGTGCACTGAGAAAAACAGCCAGCCTGCGCCGGCAATCGTGAGTTTGAGCTTATTTCTCTGCGGAATAACCGAGGCTATGACAAGCAATCCAAGCGCCAGCCAGATAATGTTTTCTATCATATTATACCAACTAAACCAGTGTTTTAATCAACGTGGATATGTCTTTTATCCGAAACTTTTTTTCTTTTGTCAGAATATCCTCTACAAGCTTATTAAATCTCTCGTTGTCCCTGATTTCACGCACAAACGCTTCTAAAATTATTTCGTTTGATAATAACAGGGAAAGCTTTTTCAGCATCGAAAAATCGAATTCTTTCTTCCAGCGCTTCTCGTAGTCTTCAAGAGTGTTATTACCGGAAATGGCGCCGGATAAGACCTCTGCTGCTATTTCACCTGAACGCCTTGCATAATATATCCCCTCGCCTTCAAACGGGGATACGAATCCTGCAGCATCGCCAGCAAGCAGGGTTCTCCGGGAAAAAGTGTTTTTTACTGGCTCAAGGGGTATCAGCCCTTTTTCTCCGGGAATATCGGGGTAACCTGCAGGCGATGACGTTCCAGTTAATACGTAATCTTTCTTAGGCACAGTCCAGGAGTAGCCGCTGCTTTGCAATTCCATTTCAAAATAATCCTCTGGTTTTTGGTCTTTCCTCTGCTGCACGCAGAAGGCATACTTATTCGCACCGCCGAGAGAGCGGCAGAGCTCCGATACACCGGCTGCGATGATGGCATAGTCTGCAAGGATATGTTCTTTTTTTGTCCTGATATCAACAAAAGAATCCTTTTCATCTACCGATAGCACCAGCTCTTTTTTTAACTCGCTTCCAGTGCCAACAAATAGGTCGAGATTAAAGGAATCATAGGATTCGCGGTTTATGGAATATTCAATTGCCTTCCTGTAGGTTATTTGCGCTCTTATATCCTTAAATGATATTCTCACTCCCTTTAATTCCCTCTCTACAAAAGCCTCATTTATTCCGTATTTCCTTACATACTGAGCCGTAAGGATCCCTGCGCAAACTTTTTTTTTATCGCGCGGGTCTATTATGAGGGTTTTATGACCAAGCGTTGATAGTTTTTCTGCCGCAAACGACCCTGCGGGTCCTGCGCCGATAACTACCGCATCATATCTCATGAGAACCTCGAATTTATTCGCTCAGTCAGGATATACGCGGAATCAAATGCGATAAGAATTATTAAAGCGTTCAATCCCAGTATATCCAGAATCACAAATACCAGTATTCCAATCTTGAGGAATAACCTGTATTGGAATACCGCATTCGGAAGGGGGATTACATCTTTCAATTCATCCAGCGCCGCAATCGGCAATACCAGAGGAGTGAGTTTTATACCGTATAAAAAAAGTACAATAAGTATTGCGCCAAGTCCGAAATAATGACCC